>JBOHWI010000030.1:0-2832 GCA_050736675.1 Binatus sp. (SeqCode) | reverse complement strand
GTACGCCGCTGTGGGCTTATAGGAGCGACTCTTGAGGCCCCACTTGGCTACAATTTTTTCGGCTTTCGCAAATTGAGCGGGGGTGCCTTGAAATTTGTACCCATTGGTATTCGTTTGCTGCAGGTTGCGGGTCCGTGCCTTCGTGTCCTCAGGTTCGAGCACGAGATAGTCAGGTGGATCGTGATAGTGGTCATCGCGGGCCTTCGCTACAGAGCGGCCAGACACTATGCAGACATCGATAATACGTGGCTTACCGAAAATGAGCTGATCCGGCAGCCACGCCAACATGCAAACATTTGTTTGGTCGTGAACAAAATGGTTCTGGCTGTCCTTGAACCTCGCTGTGATCTCTGTGGCGAGGGGGAACCATGCTTTGATTTCGAAACCTGGTGTGGGACTTACGGATCCTTCAAAGATTGTGTCCGGGAAGCCAGGATCCTGGCGCTTCCAAGTGCCGAATCCGTCGAAAGTGTCCTGGTTGTTGAGAAATTCGACGACATTGAATTCGATCAGATTCCCAAGCAGTGGCGATAGTTTAGATACGATTTTCGCGAGGTTCACTGCCGCATTGGGAGAAATCGGTTTGGAGACAGTGAGCACGTCGAAGACATGACCAGCGAGGCTCTGAAGGTGCCCTGAGGCCGCTTCTAGAACTTCGGCGGCGTTCATTTGGCGCCTCCCCGCTTGCCGCGGGAATCCAGTCGGCGTTCAATCTCCAGAATAATGCGGCACGGATCGACTTTGATGAAGCGACAGATCTTGACGAACTCCACAACGTCGAGGCGTCGTTCGCGGCGCTCATATTTCGACACAAACGACTGAGGCTTTCTCAGACGTATCGCCAAGTCCTGCTGTGTAACACCTGCAGCTTTGCGAGCGGAGATGAGGCTTTTAAGAAAGCTCTCGTACTCATCTGTGAATATAGACTTCAGAACCTTCCCCCCGGCGTTAATGCGCCGACAGACTTGGATAATCCGAATTCCGGTTTAACCCAAAACGGGTTTATGAGGACTTTCTTTTCAGCGGCTGGGGCCCTGAGAAAGACTACTGGATCGGCGAGCGCTGAGGAGCAGCAAGTGCATTGGCGAGAAGCATCGGGTGCGGCGACTTACACTCTGGCTTAAAAGACTTTCGCGAGCGGTCTGAGAAGAGAACGCCGGACGCAGTGTCCGGCGAGATTCCTCGCCGCGGCAGCTCAGAATGACGAATTGTGAATCTCGATCAGACCGTTCTGATTGCGCCGGTTGAGGCTTCGTCGGCGGGGCCGACGAAGTCGAACGCGAGCCATCCGCGGAGCGGATCGACGCGGCTCACTTGCACCTTTATCGCCATCTGATTCGGCAATGTTGGCGCGCCGTGCAGGGTGCCGCGCACGGCGTAATCGGCGAGTTCCGCACTTTGGCCTTCGCGCGCGACGTAAGCGAGGATAGCGCCGTCGCGGGCGTGGCGTTCGAGGTAGCGGAGAATCCAGTACCGCTTTGCGCGTCGTTCAAGCTCGCGGCCAAACGCTTCCGCATTTTCGGCGCCGGCGAGCACCGTCAGCAATTCATCGACAGTGTAGATCGACGTTGCTTGGCCGTCGCTTTTGAGCGCACCAAGCAGTTGCCGCTGCAGGACCAAATCGGCGTAGCGGCGAATAGGCGAGCTCAACTGCGCGTAATAGTCGAGTCCGATTCCGGCGTGATATTCCGGGTGCAGCGACAGACGGGGGCGCTGCGAGGTTAAGTCGCCGCCGAGTTGCGGCTGCACGCGATAGATGATCGGAATCCGGTTCATCGCGGCGTAGCGAGCCGCGACGAAATTGCTCAGCACCATTAACTCCGCCACCAGCGTGCGTCCGGGCGACGCGTTGTCGAGGACTGTGATCTCGACCTCGTCGTCGTGTACGCGGACCTTCGCCTCGCGCCGCTGCACCAGCACCGCGCCGGCGGTCCTGCGCCGCTGCCGAAGCTGGAGCGCGGCTGCATACAATCGAGAGACGGTAGCAGCGGTCTCGTCGGTGCCGTTCCCTGGCGCGAGAATGCGATCGACTTGGTCGTAGTCGAGCCGCCGCATGATCGGAATTCGCGCCGGATAAATTGACGCTTCGACGAGTTCCCCGTCGGCTGACAACCGCACGTCGGTCGTCATCACGGGGCGATCTTCGCCGGCAATCAGACTCGCGGCGCGGCACGAAATCGGATCGGGGAGCATCCTGATGGTCGCTTCGGGCAGGTAAACTGTGGTTGCGCGCGCAGCCGCCTCCTGGTCCATCGCGCCGCCCTTGACCACGAAATCGGCGAGGAGCGCGATGTGCACCCGCACGCGCATCCCGCCGTCGGCGAACGTCTCGCAGCTGAGAGCGTCGTCAACCTCGATAGTGTCTTCATCATCGACGGTCACCGCGTATCCGCCGTCGGAGATCGCGCGCGGGCCGGGCACCGCTTCGGCCGCATCCTTCATGACCGCGTCACTGAATTCGTCTTTGAGCCCGGCGATAAATGCGAAGCGCGGCACGGCTGGGCGCGCGCCGAGACGTTCCAGAATTTCGAACGCGGCTTCGGCGGGATCGACCTCGGGCGCCGCATGCGCCAGCATCTGGGTCATGTCGCGGCTGCGGGTGAACGGGTTCTTGAGATAGCGCGTCAGCTCTTCGACGAGCGCGGCCGCTTCGGCGGCGGGCGGTATCGCGGCGCCATTGAGGACGTCGCGCAGATTTTTCTGGATCTTGCGATAGTCGTCGCTGCGCGCCCGAATCCGATCGTTCTGCATCCGCAGCCGTTCGACCTGCTCGGGCGTGCGCGGCACGAAGTCCATGTGCCGCCGAACGAAGTAGGTGCGATCGTTCAGCAG
>JBOHWI010000029.1:0-2029 GCA_050736675.1 Binatus sp. (SeqCode) | reverse complement strand
GCATTGGGAGTGTCGATTTCCGCGGTCGCTTCGGCGCCGCGGCCGACGTTGTAGGTTGCGAGTCCCTGGCCGACCTGAACTTGAATTTGCGAGCGCGTGAGATTCGCGATTTTGGCGGTGGCGCGCTCGGACATGCGGAGCGTATTGGCGAAGTCGAGCTGCAGTTCCGCGCGCGAGCGGTCGCCGGTGGCGACGCGATCGCCCTGCGAGACCGGCGTGTTCAGCGTGGCGGCGATCCATTCGCCATTGTCGCCGCGCTGCGTGGTGACGTCGCCGCGAAGCGAGCTGACGCGCGCGACGCCGGGCTGCGCCGCCGTGTCCTGCTTTTCCTGCTGCTGGGCCGCCGCGTTGGCGGCTTGATCGTTGATTTGAATTTGATCGGCTTGGTTTTGATCCTGATCCGGCGGCGCATCGGCGTCGTCGGACTGTGGTTGCTGCATTTGAACGTCGTCTTGCGGCGGCGGAGAATTCTGCGCACGCGCGGCGCCTGCCGCCAGCGAGAGGAAAATTGTCGCGATGAGTGCGAAATACTTTTTCATGGCCCACCTCCCGGCTCGCCTGCCGCCGGGAAAGAATCGAACTTCACGGAGTGCCAATGCAGGGCCGATGCCAAACGGCACCGATCAACGCAGGACTTGCAAGTGGCTGCGTGTCAGTAGCTTACGAGGTGGGTTGAGCAGTCGATACGCGAGCGATCTCTCGGGATTGGTGGTGGATATCGCGCGACGGTGGTGGATTTCAGCCACCCGCAGCGGTGGATCGTGAGCGCGTTCGGCTAGTCTTTTTCGGGCGGGTCTTTCTCAGAGTCTGGGACGCCGATTTTTGAGAGGCGATAGCGGAGAGCGTTGCGCGAAAGCCCGAGGGCGCGCGCGGCCTGGCTCTTGTTCCCATTGGCCTGGCGGAGAGCTTCGCGGATGGCTTCATCTTCCCATTGATCGAGCGTCATTCCCGCCGGGAGCACCGGCGCAGCGCCGCCGGCGGCTGCGGTGCGGGGCGACGGCGGGTCGAGATGAATGTCGGCGACGTCGAGAGTGGAACCTGACGACAAGGTGACGCCGCGCTCGATGATGTTTTCCAGCTCACGAACATTGCCCGGCCAGTGAAAATCGAGGAGCCGTTTCATGGCTTCCGGCGTGATGCCGCGGATGGGCTTGCCGGATTCGCGGGCGAACTTTTCGAGGAAGAAATTCGCGAGCGCGGGGATGTCTTCCTTGTGGTCGCGAAGCGGCGGGATGTCGATGGCGACGACGTTCAGGCGATAGTAGAGATCCTCGCGAAAGGTGCCCTCTTCGAGAGCAGCTCGTAGATCGCGGTTGGTCGCGGCGATCAGCCGAACATCGACTTTCAGAGTTTTTGTACCACCGAGGCGCTCGAATTCGCGTTCCTGCAGGACTCGCAACAATTTCACTTGGATGGCGGGCGGAACGTCGCCGATTTCATCGAGAAACAGCGTGCCTTTATCGGCCAGCTCGAATTTTCCGGGCTTGCTCGTGGTGGCGCCGGAGAATGCGCCTTTCTCGTAGCCGAATAGTTCGCTTTCGAGAAGGTTTTCCGGAATTGCAGTGCTGTTGATCTTGACGAAGGGGCCGGAAGCGCGATTCGAGTGCTGATGGATGGCACGGGCGATGAGATCTTTGCCCACGCCGCTTTCGCCGCCGAGCAGGACGGTGGAGTTTGTAGGCGCGACGCGCTCGACGAGCGCGAGGACGGCCTGCATTTTTTCACTGCGGGCGACGATGTTGTCGTATTGATAGCGCTGGCCAAGAGCTTCGCGAAGGTTGCGATTTTCTTCGCGCAACTGGTGCGAGGCGAGTTCCTTGCGGATGACGAGCACGAGCTCGGCGAGCGAGAACGGCTTCAGGACGTAGTTGCTTGCGCCGATCTTCATTGCCTCGACCGCGGATTCGACGGTTCCGTGCGCGGTCATAATGATTACGGGTATGGCTGCGTTAGAGCGTTTGACGGCTTGCAGGAATTCAAGGCCGGTCATGCCGGGCAGTTTCAGGTCGGTGACAACAAGGTCGAAGGG
>JBOHWI010000028.1:0-1562 GCA_050736675.1 Binatus sp. (SeqCode) | reverse complement strand
TTCTGGTACCCGTTGTCGATCGCAACCTTGAACGACGAGCCGGAGTCGTCGTCGGCGCAGTTGCTCGCCGAAGTTCTCAAGCGCGCCTTTTTCTCGCGTCGGCGCGACTCGGCGTTCGTCTATTCGCGCGTCGGGCTGAGCGACCTGTATTGCACGGGCGCGAAACGGCTGATCGAAGCCGCTGGCGGGTCGGTTGTTTCGCATTCGATAGTCGAGATGCTGGAACTCGGCGCGGGAGGGCGGGTCGCAAGCGTTCGCTTGCGCGACGGGCGGAGAATCGAGGCGTCGAACTTCGTCAGCGCGGTTCCGGCAGCCCAGTTGCTCCGTCTGCTGCCTGAAAATGCCGTCGCGGATCCTTTCTTCTCGCGCTTTACGGGTCTAGCCGGCTCGCCGATCATCTGCGTCCACCTCTGGCTCGATCGCGAAGTGACTAATTCGCCATTCATCGGGTTTATTGGAACCACTACTCAATGGCTATTCAACAAACGTCGGATTTTCGCGCAGCGCGGCGAGGCGCATCCTGGTTACCTGAGCTTCGTGATCAGCGGCGCGCGCAAGCTGGTCGATCGCGGCAACCAGGAGATTTTGGATATCGTCGTCAACGACCTGCACGCGATGATTCCCGCCTCACGCGACGCGAAAGTCGTGAAGTCGCTGGTGTTGAAGGAGAAGAACGCGACGATGGCGCCGGACCTTCGGTCGCATGAGCTGCGTCCGGCGGCACAAACGCCGATCGCTAATTTCTTCCTGGCCGGCGACTGGATACAAACCGGTTTGCCGGCGACGATCGAGAGCGCGGTGATTGCAGGACGGGCCGCCGCTGCCGCGGTGGTCGAGCGGATGCCTTGAATAGTTATTAGTCGAATCGAATGACTACCAAGTTGGCACTGGTGACGGGCGGCAACGGATTCGTGGGATGCCACGTCGTGCGCGCACTCCTTGCCCGCGGCGATCGGGTACGGGTGCTGGCGCGCGAGAACGCCGATTTGAGTGCGCTCGTTGGCCTGCCGGTCGAGGTCGTGTGGGGCGATCTCAGGTACTTCGATTCGGTCGCGCGCGCCGTCTTCGGATGCAACGAAGTGTATCATGTTGCGGCCGATTACCGGCTGTGGCTGACCGATCCTGGGCCGATGTACGCGACCAACGTCAACGGCACCGAGTATGTCATCCGCGCCGCGGTCAGTGCCGGCGTGTCGCGAATCGTTTACACCAGCACGGTGGGCGCGCTCGGAATTCCGCACGACGGGGTGGGGTGCGAGGATACGCCGTCGTCGCTCGCGGCGATGCCGGGTCATTACAAACGATCGAAGTTCATGGCGGAGCAGGCGGCGCTCGAAGCCGCGCGCGCCGGCGCGCCGGTGGTGATCGTGAATCCATCGACGCCGATCGGTGCGCTGGACCTCAAACCGACACCGACCGGCCGAATCATCGTGGATTTTCTGAATCGGCGGATGCCGGCGTATGTCGAGACCGGACTCAATATCGTCGATGTGGAAGATGTCGCGCGCGGGCATCTGCTCGCGGCGGAGCGCGGTCGAGTCGGCGAGAAATATATTCTGGGC
>JBOHWI010000027.1:0-8710 GCA_050736675.1 Binatus sp. (SeqCode) | reverse complement strand
TCGTGGAATCCACCACCACGCCGCAGTTCATGCACGACCCGCCGGAGAAGCTTTGGGTGGAAGTCGCGCCGCTGGTCAACGTGCTGGTGAGGGTAGTGCCATTGATAAGATAGACATCGGTGTTGTTGCCGACGCATACGGTCTCGCCGGTCGATGAATTCGACGAACAGGAGTTTGGGACGTTGCCGGTAGTTACTGCGACCGGCGCGCCGCCGGTGCCAATGCCGCTGCTGGTTTCGATGGGGACGACTTTGACGCTCGCGGAGCCTGATCCCCATCTTCCTTGCGGAAGATACGCAGTAGCGTCAGTGCCTTGGACCAGCACCGAAAGGGAACTCGACGGTAGGCATGCATTCGGGGCGGGTGTCGGCGTCGAAGTCGGCTTGCCTCCTCCTCCTTCGCCGGAACAAGATGCGCACGGGTCGCAGCCCGTCCCAAATAAAGACACCCCCGCAACTGCGAGCAACAGAAGAACAGCCAACCCCGCCCACCGAAAATTCATAATCGATCTCCTCCGCAATTTCGGCGCAGAAGCCGCAGTCCAGCCGTCGGTGTCATTCCCCGCCAAAGCTCGCTGCGCGTTGCGAGCGAACATAGACAAATGCAATGGCAGGCGCAACCGAATCTGGCATGCGCCTGACCGATTGGTTCGTCGATTGACAGGCCGCCGCTCGCGTACTACCGTTGCTGAGACTGCATCGATTGCAGCCTTATCGAGAGCGGCGGAGGGACATGGCCCGCTGATGCCGCAGCAACCGGCCCGTGATGGGTGCTGGTGCTAACTCCTGCAGGGGTTCTCCGCGTGAGAGTCTCCTGGAAGATAAGGCGAGAGTATTCAGCCCTCGTCTCATCGTCCCCGCAGGATTTTTCACCCAACTCCCATCAGCGCCGACGCGTTGCGGCTCTCGACAGGCGGGAGACGTGCGACGGAAGTGGCAGCGGATCGAATATTGATCGTTGGAATGGGCGGACTCGGCGTCCCCTCATCGTGGGCGCTTGCGCGTGCGGGCGCTCAGGGGCTGACGCTCGTCGATCCCGACCCGGTCGAACTGTCGAATCTCGCACGCCAGGTGATCTATCGAAGCGCAGATATCGGCACGCCAAAGATTGAAGCTGCCGCGCGATGGCTGGTCGAGCACTTCCCCGACGTCAAGGTCGAACGGCACGCAATTGCGCTCGATGCGTCCAACGCTGAGCGCCTCATCGCGGCGCACGACTTTGTGATCGACGCGACCGACAGTCCGGCTGCGAAATTTTCGATCAACGATAGCTGCATCGCAACGCGGACGCCGTTCGTTTATGGCGGCGTAGTCGGGATGACCGGCCAGGCGATGACGGTGATTCCGGGCGAGACGGCGTGCATCCGATGCGTATTCGAGACGCCGCCCGACGAAGACGAAATCGAGAGTTGCCGCGAGGCGGGAATCGTCGGTCCTGTCGCGGGCGCGATCGGCGAAATGCAGGCGGGCGAGGCGATGCGCGCCGTGCGCGCGCGAACGCCGTTGCTCTCAGGAAAAATTCTCACGTATGACGCGACCGGCCCGAGCCGGGTGCGTATTACAGTGGTTAGTCCGCGCCCGGGATGCGCTTGCGGCGCGTGGAAGTCGACCCGTGGCGACGGAGGCGCAATGAAAAGACCCGTGGCGACGGGAGCGCAGTGAAAAAAAAAATCGAGAGGAACGATGAGCTACATCACCAATTTGAAATGTCGCGAGTGCGGCCAGGAGTATCCGATAAGTCCGCTCCACGTCTGCGAGACGTGCTTCGGCCCGCTCGAAGTCACCTACGACTACGCGCGGATTCGCGCGGCGATCTCGCGCTCGATAATCGAGAAGCGGCCGCACAATCTGTGGCGCTATCGCGAACTGCTGCCGGTCGATTTCGAGGGCGAGCCCGAAATCGGGCCCAACTCCGGCTTCACCCCGCTGCTGCATTGCAAGCGCCTCGGCGCGGAACTCGGCCTCAAGCATCTCTATATAAAGGACGACACCGTCAATCATCCGACGCTGTCGTACAAGGACCGCGTCGTGTCGGTCTCGATCGCCAAGGCGCGCGAGTTCGGCTTCACCACCGTGTCGTGCGCGTCCACCGGCAACCTGGCGACGGCGGTGGCGGCGCACGCCGCGCGCGCGGGGCTGCAATGCTACATCTTCATGCCCGAAGGCGTGGAGGCCGGAAAAGTAGTCGGCTCGACGATCTACGGCGCCAAGGTCATCACGATTCGCGGCAACTACGACGACGTCAATCGCCTGTGCAGCGAGATCGCGGACAAGTACGGGTGGGCATTCGTCAATATCAACCTGCGGCCGTTCTACACCGAGGGCGCCAAAACCTTCGGCTTCGAGGTGGCGGAGCAGCTCGGCTGGCGCCTGCCGGATCATATCGTGGTGCCGACCGCGGGCGGGACGATTCTGCCGAAGGTCGCGAAAGCATTTAAGGAGCTGAAGGAAGTCGGGCTCATCAAGGGCGGCGACTTCAAGATTCACTCCGCGCAGGCCGCCGGATCCGCGCCCGTCATCCACGCCCTGCACAAGCATACCGACCTGATAACGCCGGTGAAGCCCGACACGATCGCGAAGTCGATCGCGATCGGAAATCCTGCCGACGGCTTCTACGTGCTCAAGGCGGTGCACGACTCGGGCGGATGGGGCGACGTTGCCACCGACCCGGAGATAATCGACGCGATCAAGCTGCTCGCGCGCACCGAAGGAATTTTCGCGGAGCCGGCCGGCGGCACCACGCTCGCGGTCGCGATCAAGTTGGTCAAGCAGGGACGCATCAAGCCCGACGAGACCGTGGTGGTGGCGATTACGGGCAACGGTTACAAAACGCTCGAGGCAGTCGCGAGCGCGATCGATCAGCCGTCGATAATCGACGCACGGCTCAAGGATTTCGACGCGCTGTTCGACAAACTCACGAATGGAAAACGCGCCGCCGACAGCGCCGCATAAGCGGGATGCTTGTTTGCACTATGCGGCGAGCATAAGTGTAGCAATTCAACGAGGAGGTTAGTCCCCAATTATGGCAGTACGAGTCAGAGTTCCAACCCCACTTCGCAGGTTCACCGCCGGCGTCGATGAAGTCCCGGCTGACGGCGCGTCGATCAAAGCGGTCATCGAAGACCTCGAACGGCGCCATCCGGGGATGCGGGAGCGGCTGCTCGATGAAAAAGGCGACATCCGCCGCTTCGTCAACATCTATCTCAATGGCGACGACGTCCGTTTCCTCGATGCGATCAACTCCAAGGTAAAGGATGGCGACGACATCTCAATCGTTCCCGCGATTGCCGGCGGACGCTGATCTCGCTCCGGTTGACGTGCACGAGCGCGTCGTGCCGTTGAGTGAGGTCGCCCCGATCGGGCGCGCGAACAGCACGCTCGACCTGGTCGGTAACACTCCGCTGCTGGAGATCAAGCGGTTGACCGCCGGACTGATTCCCGCGGGCGTGCGGATTTTCGCCAAGCTCGAAGGCTTCAACCCCGGCGGCTCGGTCAAGGATCGGCCGGCCAAGAAAATGCTCGAGGTGGGAATTGCCGAAGGCAAGCTGAAACCGGGCAAAGTGATCCTCGATTCGACGTCGGGCAACACCGGAATCGCGCTCGCGATGCTCGGTGCGACGCTGGGCTATCCGGTCGAGCTGGTGATGCCGTCGAACGTCAGCCGCGAGCGCAAGAAAATCGTCGAGGCTTACGGCGCGAAGATTCATTACTCTGATCCGATGGAAGGCTCCGACGGCGCGATCCTCATGTGCCGCAAGCTGATCGAGCAAAACCGCGCGCGCTACTTCAAGCCCGACCAGTACAACAACGAAGCCAACTCGCTGGCTCATTTTGAGACGACGGGCCCTGAGATTTGGCGCCAGACACGCGGCCAGGTGACGCACTTCGTCGCGGCGATCGGTACCGGCGGCACCGTGATGGGCACCGGCAGGTTTCTGAAATCCAGGAACCGCGCCGTGAAGGTTATCGCGGTCGAGCCGGACGATGCGATGCACGGGCTCGAGGGCCTCAAGCACATGGCGAGCTCGATCGTCCCGGGCATCTATCACGAAAAAGAGCTCGACGACAAAATCCAGGTCGGCACCGAGGAGGCGTACGAAATGGTCTACGCGCTCGGGCAGACCGAGGGCATCCTGGTCGGGCAATCGTCGGGCGCAGCGATTATCGCGGCGTTGAAAGTGGCGCGCTCGATTCGCGAAGGCACGATCGTCACCGTGTTCTGCGACTTCGGCGACAAGTACCTGTCGACGAATTTGTGGATCGGATGGCAGGAGTGGCGTCGCGAGCGCCTGCAACAAATTATCGCCAAGTGGAAGAAGAAGTAACCTGCAAATGGAACGTATCCACGAACGCTACTACCTGAGCTATCCGCGCAAGCTGATCAAGGAACCGATCCTTTACCAGCTGGTGAAGAAGTTCGATCTCATTTTCAACATCCGCGGCGCGAGCGTATCCGAGGAAATGGGCCTGGTCGCCGTCGAGTTCGAAGGCAGCTCCGACCAGATCAAGCGCGCGCTGACGTGGCTGCGCAGCACCGGCGTCACCGTCGAGCCAATCGAAAAGAACGTGATTGAATAGCGAGACTGCGCGGGTACGCGATGACCCTGACTGACGCGCAAATCGATCGCTACAGCCGCCAGATAATCGTGCCGCATATCGGCGGCCGCGGCCAGGAACGTCTGCTCGCGGCGCGGATGCTGCTGGTCGGCGACGCGCGCGATATCGAGACACCGCTCGCGTACCTGGTCGGCGCCGGCGTCGGAACCATCGTTACCAACGCGGATCAATCGCCAGGCCGCTTCGATTTGGCGCTGGTGATCATAGGAACTGAAGAGGCACGAACACTCGCAACTGAAATCGCAAGCAATCGCGACGTCAGAGGATTGGTGATCGCGCGCCTCGATGATCCGGGGAAAATCGCCGTCGCTCCCGACGCGCTCCGTGTCGACGCGTCGATGCTGACGGAGGTCGGCGCGCGCTCGGAAGCTGCGGACTTTATCGCGATGCTGGCAACTGCGGAGGCATTCAAGTTGATCGCCGGATACGCGCAGAATCCAGCGCGCGCGACTATCGAGTTCGACGGCTACGAGACCAGGACCCGCCTTCATCCGTGATGTACAAACTCTGGATCTTCGATTTCGACAACACGATCGCGCGGCTCGAGCCCGAGGTCGATTGGGCCGGCGGCCGCCTGGTGCTCGAACCCTACTTGCGCTCGGTCGGCGCCCCCGACGAGCTGTTCGCACGAATCCCGCGCGGCAATCTCCCGCTGTACGACGCCTACCGCACGCTGATGCTGGCGGATTCGCACCGTGCGCAGGTCGCCGAGGTTCTGCGGCACGCATCGGCGATAATAGAGAAGATCGAGCTGGCCGGAGTCGATCGGGCACAGCCGCTAGAAGGCGCAATCGAAATACTCGCGGCGCTGAAAGCGAGCGGCGCCGCGGTCGCGATCGTGACGTCCAACTCGTCGAAGACGGTCGAGCGCTGGTTCGAGGGACGCGGCAGCGCATCGGTCGACGCGATTGTTGGCCGCGACACAATGCTGGGACTCAAGCCGGCGCCCGACATGATCGTTCGCGCGCTCGAATTATTTTCCGTCGATCGATCGGATGCCGTGTTCGTCGGTGACAGCGCGGCCGACATCCGCGCGGCGCAAAGTTGCGGCGTGCAATTCTATGGAATCGCGCCGACAGACAGCGCGGGCGATCGATTGCTCGCGGCAGGCGCCGCAGAAATCTTCGGCTCGCCCGCGGCGCTGGCGACTCACCTCAACCTCGCCCATGAACGGTAGCCTTGTTTCGTCCGATCAGATTAAGTAACTTACATACTTCTCAAAGTAATCTACTCCCTAAGGAGCAGCAGTTTTAGCAGATGGATCAAGGGTTTACCTTGTGGTTTACGGGCCTGTCGGGGGCAGGAAAATCCACGCTCGCGAATCTGGTCGCCGAACAACTGCGCCAACGCGCGCATCAAGTCGAAATCCTCGACGGCGACGAAGTCCGGACCAATCTGTCCAAGGGTCTCGGCTTTTCCAAGGAGGATCGCGACACCAACATCCGGCGGATCGGCTACGTGTGCCATCTGCTGGCGCGCAACGGCGTGATTGCGATCTCGGCGGCGATCTCGCCCTACCGCGCGGTTCGCGACGAAGTGCGTGACAGTCACGATCGCTTCTTCGAAGTCTTCGTGCGCTGCACGATCGACAAGCTGGTCGAGCGCGACGTCAAAGGCCTCTACAAGAAGGCTCTGGCCGGCGAGATCAAATCGTTCACCGGAGTGTCGGACCCGTACGAAGAGCCGTTGAAGCCGGAACTCATCGTCGACAGCAGCATCGAGACCGTCGACCAGAGCCTGGGCAAGCTGCTCGGGCGGCTCGAGGAGCTGAACTACATCCATAAGGGAGCACGACGATGAGCGTGCGCGACGACAACGAGACAATCTCGGCGCACGGCGGCGGCGCGCTGGTTGATCTGAAAGCGCCCGCCTCGGAGCGCCCCGCCCTCGCGGCGCACGCGGCGAAGCTCGCGGGCGTTACGCTCAACGCGCGCGACATTGCCGACCTCGAGATGCTCGCGACGGGCGCGTTCTCTCCGCTGACCGGCTTCATGGGCGAGGCGGACTACGTTCGCTCGCGCGACGAGATGCGTCTCGCGTCGGGTGTGCCGTGGTCGATCCCGATTACGCTCGGCGTCGATGAGGCAACAGCGAAGTCGCTGAGGACCGGGACGGAGATCGCGCTGGCGACCGAAGACGGCAAGCGGCTGGCGATTCTCAAGCTCGCGGAAATCTACAAAGTCGATCGCAAAAACGAAGCGCAGAACGTGTTCGGCACGGCCGAGGATGCGCATCCGGGCGCGAAGAACGTCACCTCGATGCCGCCGTACTGCCTGGCGGGCAAGGTCACGCTGATAGAGGAGATACCGGGGCGCACGTTCCTGGAGTTTCCGCGCGAGCCGCGGGATACGCGCGCCGCGTTTCGCGAACGCGGGTGGAAAAAGATCGTCGCCTTCCAGACGCGCAACCCGACCCATCGCGCGCACGAGTATATCCAGAAAGCGGCGCTCGAAATCTGCGACGGCTTGATGATCCATCCGTTGGTCGGAGAGACCAAGGGCGACGACGTGCCGGCCGCGGTCCGCATGGAGACCTACAAGGTGCTGCTCGACGCGTACTATCCGAAGAACCGCGCGATGATCGGCGTGTTCCCGGCGCACATGCGTTACGGCGGACCGCGCGAGGCGATCCTGCATGCGATTGCCCGGCGCAACTACGGATGCACGCACTTCATCGTGGGGCGCGACCACGCCGGCGTCGGCAATTACTACGGCAGCTACGACGCACAAAAGATTTTCGAGCGCTATGCGCCGGCGGAACTCGGAATCACGCCGCTGATGTTCGAGAACACGTTTTACTGCAAGCGATGCAACTCGATGGCGTCGTTCAAGACCTGCCCGCACAGCGACGCGGATCGCGTGATTCTGTCGGGAACGAAAGTGCGCGAGATGCTGCGTGCGGGCGAAGCGCCGCCGCCGGAGTTCACGCGGCCGGAGTTGGCGGCGATTCTGGTGAAGGCAATGCGCGAATTGAAGTAGAATGCTGGCGTATGCCAATCTCAATTCTCTCAAAGAAGGGCCAGATCACGGTTCAATTTCCCCCGCGCGATCTTTCGCGGCGCGTTTTGCGCGCTCGGGATCGCCCGACCAGGTCCACGCGTGTCCGGTGCGGCTTACGCCGATCAGCACGCCGAGGAATGCCGACGGATGGATGAACAGTCCCGCCAGGCCCGCTTCGTCGTGGCGATCCGCCGCGAAACGCAAGCCGCGCGCTTGCAGGCGCTGTTCAAGGGCGCCGACGTCGTCGGTCTCGACGTAAAACATGTACAGCGAGTCGCCGCGGCGTTGGTGGAAGCGCCCCATCGCAAGGTTCGCGTCGGTGATTTGTGAAATCTCGATGCGATCAAGGCGCGCGGGAGGATCGAACAGCGTGAGCGTTCCGCTGTAGCCGAACTCCTTGCTCTCGATCGGACTGAACTTACCGGCGTCGAGGCCGAAGACGCGCGTGTAGCGGTCTGACGCGGCTTTCCAATCGGCGACGACGTTGGTGACTTCGTAAATCCACTTTATCGCGCCGACCGGCGCGCGCTCGTGATGCTGCGAGATTACCGTGCGCATCCCGAAGGTCGCGCCGGCGTCGAGAAACAGTTGTCCCGCCGATTGCTCGAAGTTGACGCCGGACTTCGCCATGTGGTGCGCAGCGGCGCCCGGGTCGTCCACCGAGAATCCAGCGCCGAATAGTCCGCCGCCCCACTTCGAGAGGAAGTCCTGGACCGAGCCTGCGCCGTCGGGTTCGAGAATTTCGATGAGGCTCGTGCCGGCCTGCATCGTAGTCCGCCTGGCAGCGAGCGGCACCGCCTTGTCGCGACGAACCAACTCCGCACCGAACACTTCTGCGACGACCCGCTCGGCCGCGCCGCTGTCGGCGACCGCAATCTGAACTCTGTCAACACGTTTGAGCATCGTCGAATTCTCTCCTCATATCATTGGAGCGGCGGTTCGTCGTCGGGCGGCGCAATGACCGGCGAGCCGTGATGCATCACCATGAACCAGTCGTTGCCGACGCGCTCGAAGACGTTGGTGGCGAGCACGTTCGAGCGCTGGGTGCCGTCGTAGCCGCGCTGGGTCAAATTTTCCTCGACCACGACGATCGCC
>JBOHWI010000026.1:0-12227 GCA_050736675.1 Binatus sp. (SeqCode) | reverse complement strand
GCCATACATCAGCCACAAGATGAAGGTGCTAGTCAGCCGCGAGTCCCACGTCCACCAGGTGCCCCAAATCGGCTTGGCCCAAATCGAACCGGAGACCAGCACCAGCGTGCAGAACACCACGCCGGTCTCCGCGGCGGCGTAGCCGAGGTCGTCCCAGACTTGATCGCCGAGCCACAGGTAAAATATCCCCGCTATCGCGACCAGCCCGAATGACGCGAACGCGACCCACGCGAGCGGTACGTGAAAATAGAATATCAACTGCGCGATTCCCTGCTCGGCTTCGGGCGGTACGTAGTCGAATACCATGAACAGTGACACGACCATCAGCGCGAGCGTGGTGTATCCCAGCCAGTTGCGAATCGCGGAGTTATTCATCGAATAGTCAGTTCTCGCCCACCACATGCTCGAACAATAGGTAACCGGCGGTGACGAACAGCACGTCGAATGCGATCATGATCTTCAGCCAGTCGCCCATCGATTCAAGCGGCGCGCCCGCCAGCGCCGCCGCGCTTGCCTTGACCCCGGCAATCAGCGCCGGCAAGAAAATCGGCACGACGAGAATCGGCAATAGCATATCGCCGGCGCGAGTGCGTCCAGTGATTGCCGAGAGTAGCGTAGCCAGCGCGGAAAATCCGAGCGCGCCCAGCGCCAGGATCGGCGCCAGCCGCGCGATCGACGCGTCGAATTCGAGGTTGAAGAACAACACCATCAGAGTGACGGCGCCGACCTCGGCCACCGCCATGAAGATCAGCGCGGCGGCAAGTTTGGCGGTATAAAGCGCGGCGGGATCGAGCGGGCTGAGCAGCAGGCCGCGAATCGCGCCGTTTTCGCGCTCCGCCAGCAGCGCGCGATTCGCACCGAGCATCCCCGCGAACACCATCGCGACCCACAGCGCGCCCGCCGCCGCATCGACGCTGCGCATGCGCGCCGCGTCGAGCGCGAAAACCAGGACAACCAGCACCAGCATCGACAGCGCCAACAGCGCAATCGTGCTCTCGCCGCTGCGAAGCTCGAGGCGGAGATCCTTGCGCAGCACGGCGGCAAATCCCGACATGGCTGCTAGCGGCCCAGCAGCGAGCGGATGCGCCCGCGCCGGACCTCCTCCTTATGTACGTGCGGGGCCAGCAGGCCGCGCGAGATTTCGTAGGTTACGAACTCGACGCCTTCGATTTCGGGAACGGCGTGCGCGGTTGCAATCACCGAGGCGCCGCGCTCGACCGCGCCGCGAATCAACGCGGCGACGATTTCCGCGCCGTCATGATCGAGCGACGCAAACGGCTCGTCCAGCAGCAACAGCGCGGGCTCGGCGAGCATCGCGCGCGCAGCCGACAGGCGCTGCTCCATCCCGCGCGAAAAGGTGCGCACGCGGGTCTCGGCAACGTCCGCAAGTCCGACCTGGCCGAGCCATTGCGCCGCCGCCGCGCGCGGATCGGCCAGTGAGAAAAGCTCGGCGTAAAATTCCAGGTTCTCGCGCGCGGTGAGATTCGGGTAGAGGAAACTCTGATGCGCCATCATGCCGATTTGGCGCCGGTAGCGCGCGGCGAGCCGGCGCGTGTCCTGCCCGAAGACGAGCGCGTGGCCGCCGCTGGGAGCTTCGAGTCCGGCGAGGATTCGCAGCAAGGTGGATTTCCCGGCGCCGTTGCCGCCGACGATGAATGCTCCCGCGCCCGGCAGCAGGCGCAAATCCACGTCGCGGAGCACTGGCGCGAGACCGTAAGTCTTTGCGAGGCGGTGAGTCTCGACGACCGGCGCCGCCATCACTCGGTCCGGGCGGCCGTGCCGCCGAGCGGTCTCAGCGAGATGCCGCATTGCGCGCAGAACTTCGATTCGGCGACGGCGCGCGTACCGCATTGAGGACAGAAACCAATCTTGCGCGGCGGCGTCGGATGCAGCTGCGACAGCGCTTGCGGCGGCCGCGACGGTTCCGGGTGCAGGACGAGTGTCGGCACCTCGTTGCGGCGCGGGGCGGGTCGGCGCGGCGGCGGCGCCAGCGATGTGACCGGCGCCTTCCTCGCACTGGCGGCTTTGTCGCTCTGGAGGCGGATATTTTCGATCGCCGCCATCGCGGTTAGCGCCCGATCCTCGAGCGCCTTGTGCATCGATTCGTAGTCTGCGTCAGACAGCTTGCCCATCTCGCGATCGAACTCGAGTTCGCGCAGGCCCTGCACCGCGAGCGCGCGGTCGTGCTCTAGGCGATCGGTTTGAAGCTCGCCCGCCGACTTGGCGCGCGCTGCCTTCAGTCCGATACCGAGCGGAGCCGCCACGAACAGCGCGACGCCGGCGACGATCAAGGCGGCGGCCAGAATGAACATCTCTATCGGCGCTCCTCGAGCTCTTTTTCGAGTTTGCGCCTGAGTTCGGGATCGAAAGATGCCTGCGCCGCTCCCCTTTGCGAGTCGGAAGGCGCGGCGGAATGCCATCGCCCGAAAGCCAGCGCCATCAGGCCGCCGCCGAGCACCAGTGCGATGAAGGGCATCGTCCAGGCGAGCAGGTTGAAGCCTTCGGTGGTAGGCGCGGACAGAACTTTCTCGCCGTACTTGCGGCGATAGAAGGCGATTATCTGCGCTCGAGTCTTGCCCTCGCCGATCATGCGGTCGATGTCGTGACGCATTGGGACCGAGAAGCCGCAGGTCGGCATATTGCAGTTGGCGACGGTCAATCCGCAGCCACATTGGCAGGTCAGACCTTCGGAAACCTGCGAATTCGTTGGTGTTTCCGCCGCGAATGTTTCACGTGAAACGTCCTTTAGTTCAGGAGAAAGAAAAACGAATAGTGCTGCGGCGAGGAAGATGAACGATGACGCGAATGCGACTTGCGCGCGCACCGCTCTAGTCTCCTCCGGGCGCGGCGACGTCAGCGAGTTCGGGCGCGCCGGTGGATTGGCGGCTCAGCGCGGTCGCGATTGCGGCGCGCTCGCGCACGTTCGGCCACATTACGACTACGGTGCCGAGCACCATCATCAGGCCGCCCGCCCATAGCCAGAAGACCAGCGGCGTCAGGAAGACTTCGAAGGTCGCGGAATTCCCGTCGTCGCCGATACCAGCGAGCACAACGTAGAGGTCGTTCAAAGGCGTCGAGCGGATTGCGACCTTGGTCGCGGGCTGCTGGGGACGCTTGAAGAAGAGCTTGGCCGGCGACATGACGGTGATCTCGCGGCCGTCGGGGCGCAGCACTTCGACCAGCGCGGTCGCGCTCTCTAGATGAGGCGTGTCGGTCTGCTCGAGACCCTGGAAGCGGAGAGTGTACGAGCCGATCGCGAAGCTGTCGCCGGCATGCACGCTCTTTTTCACTTCGGTGCGGAAGAATGACGAGCCCACGATGCCGACGAACGCGACGATAACGCCGACGTGGATTATGTAGCCACCGTAGCGGCGGTTGTTCTTGGCGACGAGATTGACGAGCGCCTTGGCGCGCGGTTCCGGGACCATGTGGCGGCGCGCGCTAACGCCGCGGCGGAACTCGACCAGCACAGTGCCGAGCACGAACGCGGCGAGCGAGAACGCGGTCAGCACGTACCATTGGCGAAGCCCGGCGGCGACGGCGACGATTCCGGTGGCGACGCCGATTGCGACGGGCGCAGTGAAACTGCGCACGAGATTGTCGGCCGTCGTGCGCCGCCACGCGATCAACGGCCCTATTCCCATCAGGAACACGAGGCCGAGCGCGAGCGGTCCATTGACGCGATTGAAGAACGGCGGACCGACCGTGATCTTCACGCCGCGCACCGCTTCCGACAGCACCGGGAAGATCGTGCCCCAGAAAACGGCGAACGCGATGCCGACCAGCATCAGGTTGTTGAACAGGAACGCCGCCTCGCGCGACAGGTATGACTCGAATTCGGCGGGGCTGCGCAATTGCTTGCTGCGGAAGATCAACAGCGCGGTGTAGGCGAGCGTCACCGTTATCAGGAAGCTCAGAAAATATGGGCCGAGGCCGGACTGGGTGAACGAATGCACCGACGAGATGACGCCGCTGCGCGTAATGAACGTGCCGAAGAGCGTCAGTCCAAACGCGAGTCCGATCAGCGCGAGGTTCCAGACCTTCAGCATGTCCTTGCGTTCCTGGATCATCACCGAGTGCAGGTACGCCGTCATCACGAGCCACGGCATGAAGGCGGCGTTCTCGACCGGGTCCCACGCCCAGTAACCACCCCAGCCCAGCACTTCGTAGGCCCATCGCGCGCCGAACATATTGCCGAGGGTGAGAAAGAACCAGGAAAAAATCGCCCAGCGGCGCGTCGAGCGAATCCACCCGTCGTCGAGTTTTCCAGTAATCAGTGCCGCAGCGCCGAAGGCGAACGGGACAGTGGCGCTGACGTAGCCGGTGTAGAGCGACGGCGGATGTATCGCCATCCAGTAGTTCTGCAGCAGTGGATTCAGGTCGGAGCCTTCGGCGGGAATCGTCGCGAGCAGATCGAATGGGCGCGTAACGAAATTCAGCATCAACAGGAAGAAGATTGCGACGCCGGCCAGCACCGCGAGCGCATACGGCGCGATCTCGGGATTGCGGCGGCGATTCTGCAACGCCGCAATCGAAGTGAAGATCGACAGCAGCCAGGTCCAGAACAACAGCGAGCCCTGCTGCCCGCCCCATAGCGAGGTGACTTTGTAAACGGTAGGGAGCGTCGTGCTGGAATATGCCGCGACGTATTCGAGCGAGAAGTCGCTGCGCAGGAGCGCCACCCACAGCACGACCACCGCTATCGTGACCATCGCGCACATCGCCCACAGCGCGTGACGGGCGCTGACGACAAAGTCGGGCGCGTTGCGGCGCGCGCCGTAGATATTCGCGACGATCGAATAGACCGCGAGGATCAGCGCGATCGCAAGCGCGAGATTGCCAAGTTGCGGCATCGAAAAAACCCGCTGCTATTGTGCTTGCTTGGGCTTGTACTTGGAAGGGCAGCTGGTCATGACCTGGGTCGCGGCGATCACGCCGTCGGCGCCGAGCTTGCCCTCGACGATTACGTCGCGGCCGGGCGCGAACATGTCGGGCTTCGGCTCGCCGGTCGATACGACGCGGAACGAGACGGGATCGGAGGCGACGACAGGTTTCACGGGCGAGCCGGCGCCGTCGACATCGGGAATCGGCACGATTTCAAACTTGAGGGTGAGCGTGCCCGGGTCCCAGTTTATATCGCCGGCCTTGACCCGGCCGGCGACGCGAAGCGCCTGCCCGCCAAGCTCGGCTTGACGCGCCGCCACTTCGGGAACGGTCAGGTAGTATTCGGAGGTCGTGCGAATCGCACTGAATATAAGGTAGCCGATGGCGAAGGCGACAAGGCCGACGCCGATGAAGAATCGTGGACGAATTCGCATTGGTCTCTAATTGTTTCAGGGGTTAAGCGATTGAGCAAACGATGCGGGCTCAAAAGATTCCGTGTGCCCGCAAGTCTTTGAAGACGGAGTACGCGTAGAGCAGAAATCCCACACCGAACAAGGGAATGCCAAAAAAGAAAAACAGGCACATCGTGATCGGGGTCGTGTGAATTATGCACGGGATCGCCAGAAGGAACCCCAGGCTCACGACGATCAGCGAAGACTCGATCAGTGATGGCATATGATCATCCTTCTGGTGTGTGGATTGGCTGATGGCAGGCGACGCAGCTCAGTTGATTGGCTAAGATCGGTTTCATCACCGCCGCGTGCGCAGGATTGTTTTTGAATCCGGCCGCCAGACCATGGCACTGCAAGCAGTTGCCGTTCGGAAAGGGCTTGTAGAGTTTGATTTCCTTCGGCATTTCCAGCAATCCGTAGTATCTGGCTACGTGGCCCATACTCGTCAGCTTGGTTTTAATCGGACCCAGGAACCCGTAGTCGGCGTGGCAGGTATAGCATTGGTTGTGCAGGATCCATCGATTGCTGTAATGCATGGCGGCTAACGACGTGCTTTTCGGATTCTGGAGATCGGCTATCCATGGCGTCATCGTGTGGCAATCAGCGCAGAAAGTTACCCGTTGAGCCCTCTGGAAGGAAAGGGCAAAAGTGGCCAGCGTCACCAGCGCCGGGGCGACGGCAAGGACGAGCAAGAACAACAGTTTTTCGGTCGTACTCACAAGATGGAGGCGCTACTTGCCGAAGCTCTTCATATACGCGACCAAACCCTTAACCTGATCGTCGCTAAGGTCCGCATATGGCGGCATCACCGGAGACCCGCCAATCGCGACGCCGCCGCCTTTTACTGCTTTTGCAATCCAGTCATCGGATTTGCCTTTGAGCGAATCCGCGAAATCGGTCGGCTTAGGGTTCAGATATTGGCCCGCAGCTCCGTCACCTTTACCAGTCGTGCCATGGCAGGCCGCGCAACGCTGGCTGTAGAGCGCGGCTGCCTCCTGAGCATTCGCCGGCGGACCGGCTAACACGGTAATCACTAAAGCGACAAGCGTCATCGACAGGAAAGCGCTGAGAGTTTTGTTGGCGATCATTCGAGTCTCCTCCGGCATGACACTCATACGAGTAGGTTCCAAGTTAGAAACTGTACTTCAAGGCTATATATCCCGCATTGCCAGTATAAGGTGTCCACGATGTCGCGCCAACAAAGGTAGAATACGGCGACGCGCTGCCCATCCACGACTTCAGGTTGTCCCAAGCGAAATCGTTTTCGCCAAAATGGTTAAAGTAGTAGCCCAAATCGAGTGCCATGTTTTTCTTGAATGGATACTCATACCGCACGATGAGCTCTTGAAACTGCGTGCCAATGTTCGGAAACGAGGTCGCAGGCCCCAGCGCCGCATCACCGTTCGCATGGGTGAGATCGGTGCTCACCGCGTAGGTGTAGTTGATACTCAGCTTGGACTTGTTGCGCAGAAGCTGCGAGCCTTCGACCGCGAGCGGAGGTAGTTCTGTCTCGAGCGCCACCGTTACGGAGCTGCCCTGGTCTCTGCCATAGCTGGTCCACACTTGCTTAGGGCAGCTCTGCGGAGTTTGGCCGGGAGCGTCCGCAGTGCACGGTGGTGGCGGGGGAGGTCCGAAATAAGGTTCACGATGAAAACCAGCCATGTTCCAATCGGTGGCCTGCCAGCTGTAATTGACAGACAGGTTCAAGGCATCGGACGGCTGATAACTGACTCCGACCGATGGGGTGTAGGACGACGAGTGTTGCAAGCCGATTTCAGAAGACGGATAGCGGTAATCGTCGTATTCCATCGCCGCGTTAAGAGAGAGGCCGTTGAAGTCCGGATTTTCCGACTTATGAAAGGGACGAATTGAGCCATAGAGATTGAATTGATTCACGTGTACCGTCGCTTCATCGAATCGCCGCAGCGCGTCGAGCTCCATGTTTCCGTCATCCTGACCGACCAGCGAAGTGCGATTGTTATTGTAACCCGGCGAGTCACGGTTGGCGTACTGGTAGTTTCCCTGAAACTCGAGCCAGTCGGCGGGCGTCCAGTCTAGCACTGGACCGTAGGAAGTGGTGTCCTGCTGCAGCACCATCATCCCGCTATTGTGATTAGTGTCGATCCGCCCCACAACACGAGCTGCAAGGGTTGGCAGGATCCGGTAGCTGGCGCTCAGATCAATGTTCTGATCGGAGAATGAGAAAGGAAACGCGGTCGCGGTGAAAGTGCTGGAGATGTCGTTCTGCGACGTGATGCCCTTGAATGTGATCGCGGGATCCTCGTTGTTGTAGTCGTAGTAGCTGTAGGTAGCCCTGAGCTCGAGCGGTTCGATCGGATTGCTGACGAGCGTCGCGTTGGCGAAGAATGGCTGCACATCGCCACCCAGGCCGCTTTGCGGCAGCCGCTGAGACGGCAGTGCCGAGTTTGTCGTAAATGGAATGAAGCCCTGGTTCTGCAGCCACCACCCATACGACAAACTACCCATGGCGCGTGTGTTGAACGGTAAGGTCAGGCCGCCATCGACGGTGAACGTGTGCGCCTGGTTGTCCGGGAATAGTTGCATGCGGCCGGTGCATGGTCCGGTCCCACCGGATGGTGAATACGTGGCGGAGCTGGTACAGGCGCCGCTCGGCGATAGCTCGCTCCAGACATCGGGATTCGACCAGGTCAGAACCGAGTCCTGATTCTTGAAGAAGGACCCGTTGTACTTTGCGCCGAGCGTCCACCAATCGGCCGCGTATTCGACGCCGACTCCATAGTTGTAGGTGTCGTAGTTAAGGGGTTGGTACACTTGAGATATGTTGTAGGTCCCGGGGCTTGGCCCGAACATCGTGCCAAAGGCGTGATAGTTACCGCTGGGATTCTGGAAGTTGAATTGGGCAGTATAGGTCCAGTGCGGATCTGGGGTATAGCGAACGTTCAAGTTCGCGACACCGTCGAGCAGGCTCAGCGCCGTCGGATTCGCGGTCTGGTTTACCCAGGTGCCGACGTTCTTTCCGGCCGGCTGACCGCCGGTCGGAGGCGCCGGATGCGAACTCAGGCTGAAGTCGCCGCCGTTCTGACTAGACGCGATCGAGCCGATGTCGTCGCTGAGGTAGTGCGGGATATCGAGGTACTGTATCTGGATGTCGAGCAGACCATAGACTCCCGCATGTAGATTGTACATCTGGTTGTTCTGTCCAAGATTGTAGGACCGAAAGTCGGCAAAGACGCGGTCGTCGCTCTTATCGCCGAGCAGCAGGTGTAGTTCGGGAGCTATAACTTGCTGCGCCAAGTCGCTGTACTCACGGTACTTGGCGACGTTGGTATCGGGAACCGGCTGCGGATAAACGCCCACCTCGGCGGAACCCTGCATCGAGATTGAACCCAAGGTCGTCTGCGCACGTGCGTCGCGCGAAGCGGCCAACACTGTCACAAGCAAAACCGGCAGGACGGATGATACGAGGAGCGCGTGACCCATCGAGTCTCTCATTGTGCTTACCTCGAGTTCGCTTGCATCGCCTCTATCGCGTCAAGAACAGGCCACCCGGTGAGTTCGAGCCGTGGATGTTCGCGTGACAATTAGTGCATGAATGTCCGAACACGAAGACCGTGCCAGCGCCGGCGGGCGTCCCGGGATGGAACGTGCCCACGTGGCACTGCTGGCAGAGCCGCGGGGGCGAGACTTTCAGCAGAAACATGTTGGTCGAGCCGTGGGGGTCGTGACAGTTGCTGCAGTTCTGCAGGACCGGCGGATGCACCCACAAGAACGGTCCGCGCTTCTCGGCATGACAGGTGTAACAGACCTCGTTTACGGTCGGCTGTACGAGTTGATGCTGATAGGGGCCGCCGTGCGGATTGTGGCAGTCGGTGCAGACCATCAAGCCCTCGCGCAGCGGCATGTGCGACGGCATGTTCATCTGATTCTGTTTGTCGAGGTGGCACCTGAGACAGACCTGAGTCTGCGGCCGCGTGTACATGAAGGGGCTGGCGCGAAAGTCGGACGCCAGCTGAAAATCCGAGGTCTTGTGCATGACCACATGACAATCGACACATTTGACGCCTCGGAAAGCGTGCATGCTGGCTTGCCAGAACGCCTGATCGCCCTTCTGATGACAAGTAAGACAGGCGCCATTCTCGCGCGCTTGCGATTCGTCAGAATCGGGGCGGAACGTGATCAGCGAGGGCTCTGCCGGCAGCCCATGCATCACCTGCTCAGGTGTGGCGCCCTTGCCCATTGCGGCAGCCATCTCGGGAACGTATTGGCTGCCGGGTCCATGACAGGATTCACATCCGTGCTGCTCGACAGAATCGCGCGGATGCTTGATAAGGATGTTGCCCATCATCGTGTCGCTGAACGCCTGCGTCGACGCTTGATGGCATCCCTGGCAGGCCTGACTGCCGACGTAAGTCGCAACGGTCGGGCCCCGGCTGGGAGCCGAGGGCGCGGCTGACGGCTGTGGCGTTTGGAGCGAAGCCGCTTCCGCGGCGATTGAGATTCCGAAGACGAGGATGGCGGCGGCGAGAAACGCCCCCGATATCATTCGAAGCCGCGCATGTAGAAACCGCGAAGCCATGAACCAGCGATCGGCGCCTGCTGCCGATTCCCCTAAGTCGCTGCGGCGGCTCCAACAGTGAACCTCAACGACTCTCGGAGGAGCCGCTCCTCCAACCTGACGCCTCACATATCACGGACGCAACTTTTGCGACAAGAGAATCGGGCGACAAGGTGCACGGTTCATGATGGGGCGCCGAAGAATGGCGCGAGCATCCTTTGCAAGGCGCTGCTCAGATCCCTGGCGGCGCGCGCGCGATGCTGCGAAGTCGCGCAGACCAGAGCCGCTTCGGTGAGGGCGCCACCGATCAAATGGCCCAAGGCCTCGATCTCGCGCGCGGAAGCGCGGTCGCGCAGCCTCGCCTCGACCGGCGCGTTGATCATTCCGGAAAAGTAACGTGCGTCGATCGCGCGCCACTGCTCCCATCCGAGTACTCTGGGACCATCGATCAGCAGCACCTGCCGAAACTGGTCGTTCGAGATCGAGGTGAGATACTTGAGGGTGCCGCGTCCGATGCTGTCGAGGACGTCCTTTCCCGTTCGAGCGGCTGCCGGGACGAGCGCCGCGAGCTCAGCGGTCATTTCCTCGAACACGCGCACAAAAATCAGTTCCTTGGAAGCGAAGTGATGGTAAACGGCGCCCTTGGCGACTCCGGCGCGCGCGGCGATATCGTCCACGCTGGTCTGCTCGAATCCGCGCGCCGTGAATAGTTTTCGCGCGGCATCAAGAATCGCCCTGATCGTTGTGGAACGTCTCTCGGCCTGGCTGGTCATTGTTGTAACGAGGCTTGACAAACCAACTGTCAGTCGGTAATTCTCCTAATATACCAACCACAAGTCTGTAACATCGGGAGGTCTCGAATGGAAGGCGTATCTTCGATTTTGTGTTTCATGGGCGCGTCGCTGTTTCTGTGTGTTGTGGCCCGGTTTGTTGTTCGGAGCGGTCTGGGGAACGGGTAAGACCATCCCGATCGCCGGCGCCGGAATCAGCGCCAAGCAATGGCAGGAAAACTCTTCCCTAACGTTGATCTCGCTCGGCTCAATCGGCACCGTCTTCGCGATTGCCGCTCTGCTAGTGCAATGGCGATGGACCGCCTGAGTTGCGGAAGGGAGCGCCGGCCTCTTCCCTCTTGAGGCGAACCCAAGATCCGGGGTCCCGCGGCTCCGCAGACTCCGGTCGGGATGACACAAGAGAAACGACAGAAAAAAAGAGCGAGCGAACGGACGGTGCAGCTTTCACCTACTTGGCTTGAATCGCAGCACCCTCACCGGCCGACCGCGATGCGGTCGGCTACAGCTCCCGTGAAGTAACGGGCGAGGCATTCACGTTTAGGATTCGGAATCGTTGGATGCTTGCGAGTCGTGGAGGCCGAAGGCTACGCCGCGTTTTGCGGCTTTGATGAAATTCAGCAGCTCGGTTACTTCGGGAGTTAGATCGCGTGATGTTTCTAGGCGCGCGATCGCCAATTTCAGGTTCTGGCGGGCGCCGAAGAGTGTCGTGAACGCCTTGCGTAGCGCTTGGATCGATTTGGTCGGGATGCCGGCGCGCTTCAGGCCGACCACGTTGATGCCGCGCAGCGTATGCGTGCCGTCCATGATGCAGAACGGCGGGACGTCGCGGCTGGTGCGCGACAGTCCGCGCATCATCGCGAGCCGCCCGATGCGCGTGTACTGATGCACGACGCAGTTGCCGGAGACCAGCGCGCGGTCGCCCAGCTCAACCCATCCCGCCAGCAGCGCGCCGCCGGCGATGATGGTCGAGTTGCCGATGCGGCAATCGTGTGCGACGTGCGCATTCTGCATCATGAAGTTGTCGTCGCCCATGATGGTGACGTCGCCCTGCTCGCATCCGCGATGCACGGTGGTGTATTCCCGGAAAATATTGCGGTCGCCGATTTTCACCGAGCGCGCGACGCCGGTGTACGTGAGGTCTTGCGGCTCGTCGCCGATCACCGTGCCCGGATGAAGCACGTTGTCGGCGCCGAGTTCGGTGATACCGAGAATCGTGACGTGACCGATTAGCCGCGTGCGCGCACCGATCCGGATTTTCCCATCGAGGATGCAGAGCGGGCCGACCTCGACACCGGCCGCCAGCTCAACGTCGGGACCAATCACCGACGTAGGATGAACCCGCGCCCCACCCCCAAGCGACGGCGCGCTACGCGTCAATTGAGGAACCTGCGCTTTTTCAGATCGTCGTGATGCTCGTTGTCAGTGGGCTTCGACGAGCCTTCGACCTTGTAATCGCCGGCAGCCCATGTGCCGAGATCGATCATCTGGCATCGCTCGGAGCAGAAGGGACGAAAGCAATTTCGAGGTGACAAGTCCGCGGGTCTTTTGCAGATGGGACAGGAC
>JBOHWI010000025.1:0-7363 GCA_050736675.1 Binatus sp. (SeqCode) | reverse complement strand
CTTCTATCGCGCCGCAGACCTGATAATTTAAGCGGCAGCCCATGAAACGACTGTTCTTCTACGTACGCAGGTATTGGACCTGGTACGGGCTCGGAATGCTCTGCACGCTCGTCGCGTCGGCCTGCGGCATGACGGTCGCATATCTGAGCGGCGCGGCAATCAGCGCCGTGCAGGCACATCATGCGCAGACTTTCACTCCACTCGCCAAGTTGGGGCTTCCGGCGCAGGAATCGCTCGATCGAATAGTCTTGATGCTCTGCGGCGCGGCGCTGCTGGGCGGCTTCGCGAGATGGCTCTCGCGCTTCACGATTTTCAACACCGGCCGCGATATCGAGTACGATCTGCGCAACGACCTCTTCGTCCACCTGACTCATCTCGGCGCCGACTTTTACGACAAACACAAGGTCGGCGACCTGATGTCGCGGCTGGTCAACGACCTGACCGCGGTGCGGATGATGGTCGGGATGGGCGTGGTCACGTTTGCCGACGCGCCGGCCACTCTGACCTTCGCACTTATCTTCATGCTGCATGTCAGCTTCAGGCTGACGCTGGCAGTGCTCCTGCCGTATGTGCTGCTGCTAGTCGGAATCAAGCGGCTGTCGCGTTCGCTGATGGTGCGCAATCTGCGCGTGCAGGAAGGACTCGGCGGAATCGAGGGCAAGGTGCAGGAGAGCCTGGCCGGGATTCACGTGGTGAAGGCGTACGCGCTCGAGGATCACGAGTCTGCCCTTTTCCGCAAATCCAACGACGACTACAACGACCTCGGCCTGGCGCTGGCGCGATTGCGCGGCGCGATGTTTCCGATGATTCGCGGCACTTCGACGGTCGCGGTGATGGTGGTGCTGGTGTATGGCGGCTCGTTGGTAACGCGCGGAATCCTGCAGATCGGCGACCTGGTTGCGTTCATGGGCTACCTGGCGCGGCTGGCGTGGCCGGTGACCTCGATGGGCTGGATGATTTCCGTTTATCAGCGCGCGAAGGCCGCCATGAAACGCCTCAATGAAATTTTCTCCGCCCCGCCGCAGGCTGGTGAACTCGAAGGCGGCGGCGTGCGGCTCGACGTGAACGGCGCCATCGAATGGGACCACGTGTCGTTCAGCTATTTCCTGCGCGACGGCGTCGCGGGCGCAGTCGCCGAATCGAACGGCGCGCCTGGCAACGGCCACTACGATTACGCGTTGAAGGATGTGACGGTGCGTGTGCCGGCCGGCGGCAAGCTGGCGATCGTGGGACGCACCGGCTCGGGAAAATCCACGATGGTGAAGCTGCTGACTCGCCTTATCGAGCCGACCGATGGACGCGTGCTGCTCGACGGCAAGGACGTTCGCGACCTCCCGCTGCATTCGCTGCGCAAGACGCTGGGCGTGGTGCCGCAGGAGCCGATCCTGTTCTCCGACACGCTCGCGCGCAACATCGCGTTCGGCCGGCCCGACGCATCGATCGAGGAAATCCTGAACGCCGCACGCGTCGCCGGACTCGAATCGGACATCGCGGTGCTGCCGCATGGCCTCGACACCGTCGTCGGCGAGCGCGGCATGTCGCTGTCGGGCGGACAGAAGCAGCGCGCGACCATCGCGCGATTGCTCACGTATCGGCCGGTGGTCGTAGTGATGGACGACGCGTTGTCGAGCGTCGACACCGAGACTGAGAAGTCGGTGCTCGACGGCCTGGAAACATCCGTCAGCGGCCGCACGACGATCGTCGTGGCGCATCGCGCATCCACGGTGCGCGACTCCGACGAGATAGTCGTGCTCGAGGACGGGCAAATCGCCGAGCGCGGAACGCACGAGCAGCTCATGGCACAACATGGAATCTACGCCGAGCTGTTCCATCGCCAACTGATGGAAGAGGAACTGGCGCGGTACTAAGCCGATGCAGCAGGGCGAGGAAAAACAACTCGGGCGCGCGCGCGACTACGCGCTGCTCAAGTTCGTGTGGACGTATGTGCGTCCCTACCGGCGCCTGTTTTTCCTGTCCGTGATCCTGATGCCACTGAACTCGGCCTTTGCGCTAGCGCAGCCATATATCATTCAGCTCATCATCGATCTGTTCCTGGCGCATCGTAAGGTCGCTCCTCCCGGATGGCTGGCGGCGATTTTTCGCCAGACCGGCGGCGGCAGCCTGATGACGATGGCGCCAATCTATCTGCTGCTGGTCGCGGGCGAGTTCGCGACCTTCTACGGGCAGTTTTACCTGACCGTGATGGTCGCGCAGTATTCGCTCTCCGATTTGCGGCTGGCGGTGTTCAACCACGTCGAGCGGCTGCCGATGTCATTCTTCGATCGCACGCCGGTCGGCAGGCTGGTCAGCCGCATGACCACCGACATCGACGCGATCAACGACATGTTCGCGTCGGGCTCGCTGACGGTGTTCGTCGACGTGATGACGATGACCGGCATCGTGGTCATCATGTGGGCCAAGAGCCCGCATCTCGCGCTGTGGGCGCTCATCGCAATTCCGCCGCTGCTGTTGTTCATCAACATTTTCCGGGTGCGGGCGCGCGTCGTGTACCGCCAGATTCGCGAGCGGCTGGCAGCGGTGAACGCGTATCTTTCGGAGTCGCTCGCCGGCATGACGGTCATCCAGCTCTTCACCCGCGAGCGCACGAGCCGCGACGAGTTTGACGTGCTCAACCTGCGCAGCCGCGATTCTCAGATGCAGGCGAACATTTACGAGACCGGGCTGTTCGCGGCGGTGGACACGGTCGCGTCGATCACGATCGGCGTCATCCTGTGGGCCGGCGGCGGCGAAGCGCTCCATCGCGCGATTACTATCGGCACGCTCGTCGGTTTCATGCAGTACGCGCAGATGTTCTTCATGCCGCTGCGCGAAATCTCGAACAAGTACACCGCGATGCAATCGGCGCTCGCGTCGGCCGAGCGAATCGAGCAGTTGATGGAAGAACCGCACATCGTTTCGAGCCCCGCGGTGCCGAAGCTGCCGCCTGTGTCGCGCGGGTCGATAGTGTTCGACCACGTCAATTTCGAGTACCGGCCGAACGAGCCGATACTCAAGGACCTGAGCTTCACGGTCGAGCCCGGCCGGAAGATTGCGATCGTCGGGCCGACGGGTTCCGGAAAAACCACGATCATCAAACTACTCAACCGCTTCTACGACGTGCAGAGCGGGCGAATTCTGGTCGATGGAATCGACGTGCGCGAGTGGGACCTGCGCGCGCTTCGCCGCACGATCGGGCTCGTGCAGCAGGACGTGTTCCTGTTCGCCGGCGACGTGATGGAGAACATCCGGCTCGGGCTCGATTTGAACGAGGCGCAAGTGCGCGACGCGCTCCGCCGCGCGCAGGCGCTGCGCTTTGTCGAACGCCTGCCCGACGGCCTTGCCGAGCAGATTCGCGAGCGCGGCGCGAACTTGTCCGCCGGTCAGCGCCAACTGCTCTCGTTCGCCCGCGCGCTCGCCTACAACCCGCGAATCCTGGTGATGGACGAAGCGACCTCGAGCGTGGACAGCGAGACCGAGCGCCTGATCCAGCTCGCGCTCAACGAGTTGCTCGCGGATCGCACTGCCGTCGTAATTGCCCATCGCCTCTCCACCATTGAGCGCGCCGACCGTATCATGGTGCTGGGCGGCGGCGTCTTGCGCGAAAGCGGGACGCATGACGAACTGCTCGCGCAGCGCGGTCTCTACTACAGGTTATTCGAATTGCAGTACGCCGCGATGGCAAACAGCGACCGCCGCGTAGCGGGCTGACGCTACGGGCAGCACCGATGTGGTTGGCATGATGCGGCGGCCGGCGCGGGCACCACGTCGAGCGGCGCATCTGCTGGGCGTCGCCGCGCTAATCCTCGCGCCGATCCTCCTGAGCGGATGCTACATCACGCGCGCCGCATACGAGGAAGGCCGCATATTGTGGAATCGCAAGCCGATCGACGACGAGCTGGCGCGCGGAGATCTGCCGCCGGACATTCGCGCCAAGCTCGAGACTGTGCTCGCGGTGCGCAAGTTCGCGGCCGAAAAACTCGGCGAGAACGTCGGCGGCGCGTATCAAAGCATCGCGCCGGTGGATCAGAACGCGGTCGTTCACGTTGTGATGGCGGCGCCGCGCGACTCGCTCGACCCGTACACGTGGTGGTTTCCCATTGTCGGCCGCGTGCCGTATCGCGGCTATTTCGAAGAGAGCGATGCGCTGGCGGAGGCGGCGGCGCTGGAGGCGGAGGGGCTCGACACGATGGTGCGGCCGGCGGTCGCGTTCTCGAGCCTTGGATTCTTCGACGATCCGTTGCTGACGAATCTGCTCAAACTGGATCGCGTCGAGCTGGCCGGCGTGATCATCCACGAGCTGTTCCATCGCACGTACTACCTGGCGAGCGACGCGATGTTCGACGAGTCGGCCGCCAACTATGTCGGCAGCGCCGGCGCGGTCGCGTTCTTCGCGGCGACGGACGGCGAGTCGGCGCCGGCCACAATTGCGGCGCGCGGCATCCTTGAAAGCGACCTTAAGTTCGCGCGCTTTCTGCTGAAGGAGCAGGCGCGATTGCTCGACATCTATATGGCGGACCCCCCGAAAGCGGAGCTCGACCAGCGACGTGAGGCTGCTTTCGCCGCGATCAAGGCCGACTACGCCGCGCTGGCGCCGTCGCTATCGGGACTCGAGCGCTTCGATCTCGACAAGCAGCCGCTGAACAACGCCGTGCTCGTGAACTACATGATTTATTTTCACCGGCTCGATAACTTCGCAGCGCTCGATCGGATGAATCACGGCGACTTGCGCGCCACGATTGCGCAGATCATCTCGATTGCGAAGGCGCACCCCGACGATCCCTTCTACGCCTTATGGCAGGCTACCCGCGCAGCGCCGCCTGCACCGGCGGGCAGCTAGCTTGCGAGCGCAGCGGCGATCACGCGCGACAGTTGAGCTTCGCATCCGCCAAAGAAATGATCTGCGCCGGCGACGATCTCGAGTCGCGCCGACTCGCCGATTCTCGATTTCAGCGCTTGCAGCTCCGCGCCCGGCGAATACGAATCGTTGTCTCCCGAGATCAACCGCACCGGCTTGGATGCGCCATCCGGAATGCGCGCCTCGGCCATCGCCAGCGGCAGGGCGACCGCGACGATTCGCGCGATCTCGGTGCGCTCGTATCCCGCGCTCACTGCGACCATCGCACCGAATGAATATCCTGCTATCACCGCGCCCGCTTTGCGCACGCCTGGCTGCGCGAGTAGAAACGCAATCGCCGCAACCGCATCATCGACCTCGCCGGGACCGCCGTCATGCTCGCCCTCGCTCTCGCCGACGCCGCGAAAGTTGAAGCGCAAGGTCGCATACCCGGCCTGCCACATCGCCGCCAAGATCGCTTCGACGACGTTGTTGAACATCGAACCGCCATACATCGGATGCGGGTGACAGACTACCGCCGCAGGCGCGTTTCCGCCGGGATTGGCGAGCAGTCCTTCCAAGGTCAAGTCGCCGGATCGAAACGACACTTGAATTTCATTCATCGCGCGCCCCTCAAAACTTAAACCGTCGCTTTATATTTTTCCCAACCGCTGATTCCTGGGGCGGTGATATAATACAGTCGAACGCGATGGATGAAACTCCCCGACTTGCCGCCGACCGGATGCTGCTCCGATTGGCGCGATGGCTGCGGCTGCTCGGCGCCGACGTTATTGCCGACCCGTCGCTGACCGGCGCCGGGCTGCTGAAGATCGCTCGCGCACAAGACAGAATCCTGCTGACGCGCGACAAACGCCTCCGAACGTCGCCCCACATTTTTTTCGTCGAGAGCAACGCCATCAGGAGCCAACTGCGCGAGGCTGTCCGACGCTTCGGCCTCGACCCTCGGTCGATTGCACTTACACGATGCTCGCGATGCAACCGTCCGCTGACTCCAGTTGCACGCGAACTTCTGTCGCGCCGAGTGCCGCCCTACGTCTTTGCCAGCCATGATCGATTTGCCGAATGCGAAGAGTGCGGCCGGATCTACTGGCCCGCGACGCATCCTGTGCGGATGCACGCGATGCTCGATTCGATCTGATGCGCCGACACAGCCGCAATAGTGTTCTTCTTGCATTGCACTAGGTGAGTCCCGGTGACTATAAGGATCATGGGAGTTTCAGATTCGAGATACTGATTATGGACCGGGGAAAAACGTTTAATTTCAGGGCGTTGCCATCTGCGCTCGCGATTCTCCTCCTGACCCCGCTGAGCGCGTACGCGGTTTCGCTGAGCCTCAACGGAACCAGCGCCAATTTGCAGATGGATAGCACGCAGGCAGTCTATGCCAGCGACAGCAACGGCGTTCCGGTGCTGATCACCGGAATCGGGATGCCCGCCCCCGGCGGCGGTGTGGTAACGGAAGTCGGCGTGCCGTCGATGATGCCCGACGGACGCGTGATTTTCGGCGCCGAGACTCAGCCCAAAGACGCCAACGTCAAGCCCCGGTGGAATATTTTCATCGGCAATGCCGACGCGGTCCCGAGCCATCGCATTATTACGGCGCTCAATCCCAAGGCGCTGAGGGGCGATTGCACGCCGGCGTTCAAGGGCGACCCTTATCCCGTCGCCGACCTTGACGAGAATATCGCGTTCATTTCCACGGTCCCTCACGGCCGCGATGCGCTCTTCTTCTATTCGCATGGCAAGCTCACATGCATGGCGAAGGCCGGCGACAAGACCAGCGCCGGCCACGAGATCGCAATCCTTAGTTTCGGCAGCGAGCAAATCGGTGACGGCGGCCAGGTCGTGTTCACCGGGTTTCTTGGCGACAGCGCAAAGCCCGCGCAACATCGTCAGGCGCTGCTGCTTGGTTCCGCCGCCGGCGGCATAACCGAACTTGCGGTCGAAGGCGAATATGGACCGAATCACACGCTCTATGAACGCCCGTTCGGATTGCCGGCTGCTCTCCCCACTCCGCACGGCATAATGGTCGCGTTCACGGCCAAAACGCCCAGCGGCGCTGCGCTGTTTCTGTACAGCGGCGGTTCGATGGCGCGGATTTTGCCCACCGGCATATTGACCAGTGTCGGGCCGGTGACATTTCTGTCGCCGGGGCGACCGGGTCTGATGGCTGACGGGACTACCGCGGTGCTCGCCGGATGCGCGCACATCCCCGCAATTTTCCGGCTGACCCACCAGCGCCTCGATTTGCGGATTCAGCGCGGACAGCTAACCCCCTTCGGCACCGAACTCGAGTCGCTGGGCGATCCGGTACTCACGGCCTCGGGCGCGATGTTCGTCGGCGCCACCGATTCCGACGATCACGAAAAGCTCTACGTGCTCTCGCCGGACGACGCATTCTTCGAGGTCGGCGAATCCGAATTCATCTACCGAATTGCGATGGGCGCGCAGAAGCATCACTCGATCTTCACCGGCACTCTCACCGTCAATCAGCACGGCGACTTCGGG
>JBOHWI010000024.1:0-3344 GCA_050736675.1 Binatus sp. (SeqCode) | reverse complement strand
TGGCGAGACCGCGCATCAGATTGCGTCCGCGCTCGGCGCGCTGATCGCGATCCGACGTTTCGGGCCACAATTCGGGACGCCCGACTGCCTCGGCCAGCCGCTTTGACTGCGCGTCGGTAAACGGCGCGATCGTGAGCCAACCGTCTTTCGTTTTGAAGGGATCGAGCGTGGTGCTTTTGGGCGCGAGGTGCTTGAACTCGTCCTCAGGCAGCAACGTGTAGCCGTAAATCGAGTCGTTGGCCGTAAAAGCCATCATCGCCTCGAGCATCGGCACCTTAATGTATTGACCGACGCCGCGGGCGCGCGCCGCATGCAACGCGCTGACGACCGACAGCGCCGCCGTCATACCGCTGACTTTGTCCGCCAGCGCCATCTTGACCGCAGTCGGCTGGCCGGCTTTGAGGCCCTGAACGTACGCCATGCCCGAATAGCCCTGGATTACGGGATCGTAGGCGGGAAAGTTGGCGAGGCGGCCCTTGGGCGGGAAGCCGCAAATCGAGCAATACACGATCTTGGGATTGGCGCGGCGAATATCGACGTAACCGATTCCAAGGCGGTCGGCGACACCGGGCCGATTATTCTCGACCAGCGCGTCGGCCTTGACCGCGAGCCGGCGCACGAGATCGCGGCCATGCTCCTTCTTGATGTCGATCACAATACTGCGCTTGTTGCGGTTGAAGTTCAGGAACGCCGCGGTCAGGCCGCCGCGCTGCGGGCCGACGTTGCGGCGCATCGAGTCGCCCTCAGGCGGTTCGATCTTGATGACGTCGGCGCCGAGGTCGCCCAGCAACTGCGTGCAGAATGGCCCCGAGATAACGGCGGTCAGATCAAGGATGCGAAAACCAATCAGCGGTCCATCAGCCATGACGAAAATCCTTCGAGCGCGCGCGTTCGAGCGTAAGAGATACTAGCCGCGTTAGAGCGGGGTGTCACGGAGCGCGGCGTGCCTCGACGCGAAGCCTGCTTAGCCCGCGCGGGCATACGGCGTCAAGGCGTTTTTTGGGAGACTTGCCGCGAAGTTTCGGCCTCAGTTGGCGCGGGCTTCGGAACGGTCATGCCGAAGGCGACTTTCAGGTCGTCGCCGTTGAACGGATAGACGTGGACCATCCAACCGAATGCCTGTTTGAGCAAGTGTCCGCCGGCGGCTTCGCAGTCGTGGGCGTCGGCGATTTTGCCAGTGAAGCCGAAACGCCCGTCGGCCAGGAAGCCCAGGCGTTGGTTGATCGCCGGCGCGGACGGACTGGAGGACACCGGCAGCATGCCGGGCATGTCGAGATGCGACGCGCCGACGTCGCCGCGCAGGATGTCGTCGAGCGTGACTCCGTTGGGCAGGCAGATGTTGGTGTGTGCATGCCAATGCGCGACGCTCAACGGAATGATCGCGTCGAGCTGATCGTAGGTGTAGTCGGCAGGCGCGCTATACATCGCGCCGACCAAAACGTAATCGCCGCTGGAGTTCTTTACGTAAAGGATCGAGCCGGGATGGCTCAGATCGGAATGGCCCATGTATTCCTGCTGCGCAGCGCCGTAGTCGGTGAAGTGATACACGTCCTGCGGAACCGTCGGCAGGAAAATCTGGTAGCCTTCGGACAACGCCACGCGGGAATCGTGATACTTGACGAGCGCGCGGCGCAGAGTGTCGATCACTTCATGCGCGCGCTCGACATCCTGCGGCGTTTGCGGACGCGACGGCGTCATCACCATGTGCGCGCTCAGGCCCATCTGACCGCCCATCGAGTTGGGCGCCGTGTCGTGGCCGTCCATATCGCCCATCGCGGCCATGTCGTGCGCGTACGCGGGCGGGTTGATTGAAAGAGTGATGATTACAGTCAACAGTGCGAGCTTGTTCATGCGATTCCTCGACCTATGGCTCTACTCGCGATCGCTGCGCAAGCGCGCGTGTTTCAATGCCGGCAGTTCGCGCCGCACGCGCTCCTGGTATTCGAGATCGATTGGCGCGACGACGACGCCTTCCTGATCGGCGGCGCGGGCTATCACGCGTCCCCATGGATCGACGATCATCGAATTGCCGTAGTCGCTGTAACCGTAAATGTTGGGACCGAATTGCGCGGGCGCGATGACGTAGGTCTGGTTCTCGATAGCGCGGGCGCGGATCAGCGTCTCCCAGTGCGCCTCGCCGGTGGGGAAGGTGAACGCGCTGGGCACAGCGATAATCTGCGCGCCGGCATAAGTCAGGCGGCGATATAGTTCCGGGAAGCGAAGGTCGTAGCAGATGCTGAGACCGATTGCCCCGAGCGGCGTCGCGGCAGTTACAGTCTCGGCGCCGGCGAGTTTGGCGTCCGACTCGCGCACCCTTACGCGGCCGGGCAGATCGACGTCGAACAGATGAATCTTGCGATACGCGGCGACCTGGCCGCCGTCGGGGCCCAGCAGCACGGACGTGTTGTAGCACCGGGAATCGCCGGCGACGTGTTCGGTGATCGATCCCGCGACGAGGTGGATTCCCAGCTCGCGCGCCAGCCGCGACATCAGCGCGAGCGTTTGACCGTCAAGGGTTTCGGCGTCGGACGCCTGCTCGTTGCGTTTGCCGCGCCAGTTGAAGACCTCGGGCAGCGCGACCAGATTTGCGCCGCGCGCCGCGCCCAGGCGTACGAGCCGCTCGGCGCGTTCCAGGTTTGCCGCCTTGTCGGGACCGGCGCTCATCTGCACTGCCGCAGCCAGGTAGGTCATCGCGAGATCACCGTTCGGCATTATGACGCGTCGGGCCGTGGGTTAGTAGCGCGGCGTGGCCGGATCGGCGGTCTCCGACCACGCGTCGATTCCGCCCGACAGATTGAACACGTGCTCGAAGCCCATCCGCGCGAGATACATCGCGACCTGCGCGCTACGGACACCGTGATGGCATACGACGACGGTCTCGCGGTCAGGGTCGAGCTCAGTCAGGCGCGAGGGAATATCGCCCATCGGGATCTGACTGGCGCCGGGAAAGGGCGCGAGCGCAATTTCGTAAGGTTCGCGCACGTCGAGGATGAAGATGCTATCGCCTCGATCGAGGCGCGCCTTAAGCGCGGTCGGTTCGATTGCGCCGATATCCGGCATCGGGCTCAGGCGGCGAGCGTCGCGCTACTGTTTAATGTCGTCGGAGAAGAGCTCGACCTTCGAGAACACCGGCAGCTCGACGCATGAAACCGAAAATCCGAACGTGTCGCTCTGACCCGGCAGAATCGGGTCGAAATGCGGCTTCTCGTTGAGGATTTTCTGCACATATGCGCTATCGGCCAGGCTTTCCGCGTGATGATTGTAAAGACTCTCGCCGTGAAGGACTTTGCCGCTCTTGTCCTCGAACGCGAAGTGTAGCCGGACATAGTCGATCGGCCGGTCGC
>JBOHWI010000023.1:0-9506 GCA_050736675.1 Binatus sp. (SeqCode) | reverse complement strand
CGTCGGTCGATTCGTTCGTTAAGCTCGACCCGCGCCTGATGATCAGGAATCCGGTGATGTTCGTGGTCGAGGTCACCAGCGTACTGGTCATGTTCACGCTTTTCCGCGATCTGCTCGGTCATCGGATGGCGCTGGCTGGATTCGAGTTTCAGATCGCATTGTGGCTGTGGTTCACCGTGCTGTTCGCGAACTTCGCGGAGGCGATGGCGGAAGGGCGCGGCAAGGCGCAGGCCGACAACCTGCGCAAGACTCGCACCGAAACCCAGGCCAAATTGATCGTCGAAGGCGGCGAGACGAAACTGGTGCCGGCGGCGCAACTTCGACGCGGCGACATCGTGATGGTCTCCGCCGGCGACGTCATTCCGGGCGACGGCGAAGTTATCGAGGGCATCGCCGCGGTCAACGAGGCCGCGATCACCGGCGAATCCGCACCGGTGATTCGCGAGAGCGGCGGCGATCGCAGCGGGGTCACGGGTGGCACCACGGTTATCTCCGACTGGATCAAAGTGAAGATCACCGCCAATCCCGGCGAGACATTTCTCGACCGCATGATCGCGCTGGTCGAAGGCGCCCAGCGGCAGAAGACGCCCAACGAAATCGCGCTGAGCATCCTGCTGTCCGGCCTGACGATCGTGTTCCTGCTGGTGGTCGTGACGCTCTACCCGTTCGGCCTGTATGGCGGCACGCGCCTGGCGCTGCCGGTGCTGGTGGCGCTGCTGGTATGCCTGATTCCGTCGACCATCGGCGGCTTGCTCTCAGCCATCGGAATCGCCGGGATGGATCGACTGGTGCAACACAATGTGCTCGCGATGTCGGGACGCTCGGTCGAGGCGGCGGGGGACGTCGATACGCTGCTGCTCGACAAGACCGGAACTATTACGCTCGGCAACCGGATGGCCGCGGAGTTTATCCCGGTGGCCGGCGTCGAGCCGGGCGATCTCGCCGAGGCCGCGCAACTCGCATCGCTCGCGGACGAGACTCCCGAGGGCCGCTCGATCGTCGTGCTGGCCAAGCGCGAATACAACCTGCGCGGCCGCGAACTCGGCGAAGACGGCGCGACCTTCATTCCATTTTCCGCACAGACCCGGATGAGCGGTGTCGATATCGGTGCGCGTCGAATCCGCAAAGGCGCCGCCGAGCAGGTCGCAAATTTCGTCAAGGAAAATCGCGGCACGCCGCCGCCCGACTTGCAGGCGATCGTCGAGCGCATCGCGCGCAGCGGTGGAACGCCGCTGGTGGTCGCCGACGAATCCAAGGTGCTCGGCGTGACCTATCTGAAAGACGTGGTCAAGGAAGGAATCCGCGAACGCTTCGAGCGGCTGCGCGCCATGGGGTTGCGCACCGTCATGATTACCGGCGACAACCCCCTGACCGCCGCGGCGATCGCCAAAGAATCGGGCGTCGACGACTTCCTAGCCGAGGCCACGCCCGAAACCAAGCTGCGCCTGATTCGCGAGGAGCAGAACCAGGGCAAGCTGGTCGCGATGATCGGCGACGGCACCAACGACGCGCCGGCGCTCGCGCAGGCCGATGTCGGGATCGCGATGAACGCTGGCACGCAGGCGGCGCGCGAGGCCGGCAATATGATCGACCTCGACTCGAATCCGACCAAGGTGATGGAGGTCGTCGAGATCGGCAAGCAGCTGCTGATGACGCGCGGCGCGTTGACGACGTTCTCGATTGCCAACGACGTCGCCAAGTATTTCGCAATCATCCCCGCGCTGTTCATTGTCGAGTATCCGGAACTGCAGCGGCTCAACGTGATGCATCTGGCGACGCCGCAGAGCGCGATCCTGTCGGCGGTAATTTTCAACGCACTGATCATCATCGCACTGATTCCGCTGGCGCTGCGCGGCGTGCAGTACCGTCCGGTCGGCGCGGCCGCGATTTTAACCCGCAATCTTATCATCTACGGCTTCGGCGGCGTGATTATCCCGTTCATCGGCATCAAGGCCATCGACCTCGCGATCGCCGCGCTGCATCTCGCCTGAGGTTTGTTCAGTGAAAACGTTCACAACTGCTCTGGTAGCGACGGCGGTGCTGACGGTGCTCACCGGTCTGGTCTATCCGCTGACAATTTGGGGACTCGCGCAAGCGTTCTTCCCGGACCAGGCGGATGGCAGCCTGGCCGTTGCAGGCGACAAGGTCGTCGGCTCGAGCCTGATAGGTCAGAACTTTTCGTCGCCGCGCTATTTTCAAGGACGGCCGTCCGCCGCCGGTGACAAGGGCTACGACGCCGCCAACTCGGGCGGCTCGAATCTAGGCCCGACCAACAAGGCGCTGATCGACGCGGTCAAGTTGCGGCTGAAGAACTTTGTTGAGAGCAATCCCGGCACCGACGCGCACCAGGTTCCAGTGGACCTGATGACGGCTTCGGGCAGCGGCCTCGATCCCGAGATAAGTCCCGCCGCCGCCGACCTTCAGGTGGCGCGTGTTGCTCACGCCCGCGGTCTGAGCGAAGATCGGGTGCGTAAGTTGATCGCTGAAAACACGCGGCAGCGGTCTGCGGGAATCTTCGGCGAGCCGGGCGTAAATGTCCTGCTGCTGAACCTCGCACTCGACCGCGCGGCGGGAAGTCATGGTGGAACGCCAGGGACTTGAATGAGCGATGACAAACGACTCGAGCCCGAAGCTTTTCTCGACCTTGTGCCACAGCCTCAGCGCGGCCGGCTCAAGGTTTACATCGGCGCCGCCGCGGGCGTAGGCAAAACATACAGAATGCTCGAGGAGGCGCATCAACTCCGGAATCGGGGAGTGGATGTCGTGCTGGGCTTCATCGAGACGCATAATCGCCGCGAAACCGAGGAGCGGATTGACGACCTCGAGATCGTTCCGCGCCGCAAGATCGCGTACCGCGAGGTTACGCTCGAAGAGATGGACATCGATGCGATCATCGCGCGCGGGCCCGACGTGGTAGTCATCGACGAGCTCGCGCACACCAACGCCCCCGGCTCGCGCCATCCAAAGCGCTACCAGGACGCCGAAGAGATAGTCGGCACCGGCGTCAACGTGACTACCGCAATCAACATCCAGCACGTCGAGAGCCTGAACGCGTTGATGAAGCGTGTCACCGGCATCGACGTGCGCGAGACGGTGCCCGATTCGTTTCTCGCGCGCGCCGATCAAATCGTCAATATCGACGTGCCGGTCGAGGCACTGCGCGAACGGCTGCGCGAGGGAAAGATCTACCCACGGGAACAGATCGAAAACGCACTCAAGAATTTTTTCAAACCGAGCAATCTTGCCTCGCTGCGCGAACTGGCGCTGCGCGAGGTCGCGCGCAGCCTGGACCGCCAGCGGCTCGACCGCGAGTCGATCAAACGCGAGGGCGGGCGGCGCGCAAACGTGATCGATCGCATCATGGTCGGACTTTCGTCCAACGCCGCCGATACCGGACAGCTACTGCGCAAGGCTTCGCGCATCGCCGGACAGCTCAACGCCGAGTGGTTCGCCGTGCATATCGAAACGCCCTCCGAGTCGGTGAAAAATATCGGCACCAGCGACTTCGTCGCACTGCTCGACAACATTAATGTCGCCGGCGACCTCGGCGCCGAAACCGTGTGGCTCAAGTCCGACGACGTGGTCAAGGCGTTGATCGACTTCGCCCATGACAAGGGCGTGTCGAAGGTAATCGTCGGACGGACCCATCAACCGCGATGGCGCCGCTGGCTCAAGGGCGACGTGGTCGCGCGGCTGGTGGCGACCGCAACCGATCTCGACGTGGAAATTATCGCGACCGAGGAACAGGAGGACTCGCGATGAACGCACCCTCGCTGCAACGCCGAATCCGCAACGGCACTCTGCTGATGCTGGCGCTGGTCGTTCTGCTGGGACTCTACACGCTGCCGCGGGTGTACGCGCTGGGCGGCGCAATTCGCGCGACGCTATATCGCAACTACGTCAGCATTGAAGCGGCGCAGAACATGCACGCCGCGCTCAACACGCTGCAGGTCGCGGTGCACGACGGCAAAGCCAGAGACGTTCTGCCCGGCGCGCGACACGATTTTCTGCAGTGGAACGACGTCGAGGACCACAACTTCACTGAAGTCGGCGAGCCCGCACTCGCCGCCGATATCACTCATCGCGCCAACCAACTGTTCTCCGACGTCGCCGCGGCGGCACCCGGCATTCACCACGATCGCGAGTTCGCCGAGTTACACGGCCGCCTCGACGATCTGATCGCGATGAACAAGGCTGCCATGTTCCGCGCCAATAGCCGATCTGTACAGCTCGGCAAGCATCTCGCGTACGAATTCGCCGGCGGCCTCGTGCTGGTGTTGTTGGTCGGCGCCTTCGTGTCGTGGGGGCTCGGATGGCGGCTCTCAAAGCCGCTGACGGAACTCACGGAGCGGCTGCGCGGAATCAGTCAGCGCAAGTCGCAGGTGCGGCTTGGCCCGCAGCCGCTGGCCGAGCTCGAGGCGGTCGCACGCGAATTCAACCAGATGGCCGAGCGGCTGGAGCAGTACGACAAGCTCAACGTTGAGCGCCTGGTATACGAGAAGAGCAAGACCGAGGCGATCATCGAGAGCCTCGAAGACGGTGTTGTGCTGATCGATTCGGAAGGAATCGTCGCGCACATCAATGAGATCGCGTCGCTGATCCTCGGCGTCGATCTTCAGGACGCGCTCGGCAGTCCTTTCGACGATCTCAGCAGCAATCATCCGCATTACCTCCGAGTTCGCGACGCGCTCCGCGCGCTGCAGCGGGCCGGACCGGACGGGCATCGCACCGAAATCGATCTTCATGTTCGCGGCCGCGATCATTCGTACGTGCTGAAGCCGGTCCCGCTCCATCACACGGTCGGCAAGTCGCTCGGCACTCTGCTGATTCTCCAGGACGTGACATATATCCGCGATCAGGATCGCGCCCGCACCAACCTGGTCGCCACGCTGTCGCACGAACTCCGGACCCCGCTCACCTCGCTCGCGTTATCGGCGGAACTGTTAAGCCGCGAGAATCCGCCGGCGTCGAATCCGAAAGGCGGCGAACTGCTGCAGGTGATCCTCGAGGAATGCACGCGGATGCGCCAGCTCACCGACAACCTGCTTAACCTCGCGCGTGGCGAGGTGCCCGCAATAGCCGTCCAGCAGAAGCGCCTCGATCTTGCGCGGCTGGCCTCCGACGTGACCAGACGCTTCGCGCTCCAGGCGCGCGAGAAGCACGTGGCGCTCGAAGAGCACATCGGCTCGGTGCCCGAGATTATCGGTGACCCAATCAAGCTCTCGTGGGTCATTTCGAACCTGCTCGGCAACGCGCTGCGCTACACACCTGCCGGCGGAACGATTAAAGTCGCGGCGCTCGGCGCCGGGCAGGCGACGCGGCTGGAAGTCGCCGACTCGGGACCCGGGATTCCAGCCGACATGAAGGACTACATTTTCGAGCGCTTCGCGCAGTATGGTTCCGACGGCTTCGAAAAGGGCGCGGCCGGGCTGGGTTTGTCGATCGTCAAGGAAATCGTCGAGGCTCACGGCGGCAGGATTTTCGTCGAGAGCGCCAATTCGCACGGCGCCCGATTCATCGTCGAAATTCCCGCCGCGAACAGTTACGGGATCGAATAGCAACTTCGATAGCTACTCGCGAGTCTCGAACAGCTGGTCGTTCGGCGACTCGGCGAATGTACGCAGCCGCTCGAACCATATCAACTTGTCCTTAAAGCCCGGATAGCTGGCGTTCAGGCCGCTCGGATTCGGCAGCACGAAGACGCGCGCATCGAATATTCGCTCTTCCTTCGGACCCGCACCTTCTCCCTGCGCTACGCCGAAAAACCTGCGGTAGATACTCACGCCGACAAATGCGACCACTTGCGGGCGCACTCGTCGAATCTTCCGCGCCAGCACCCGCTGTCCCGCGATCATTTCGGCCGTGCTCAGCTCGGAGGCGGCGCGCGTCGCCCTCGAACACAAATTCGTCATCGCCAGATCGAATTCGAGCATTCGCCGGTCGTCCTCGCACTTGAGTTCTTCGGGCACGAGCCGCGCCGCATGCAGCAGCCGCCAGAATGGATTGCCGGGGCTGGCAAAATGATGGCCCATCTGCTCGGAGCGAAGACTCGGATTGATCCCGACGAACAGAATTCGCGGCCGCAGTTTCATGATGTCGCGCAGCTTTGCCATCGGGCGGATATTGGCATGATTCGCTGTCCCAGCGCTCGCTTGACCCGCCGCGCGCACTGCCGTAGCACAAAGGAAGATCGCAGGAGCAGTTCCCCTATGACGACCCCCAGCACCGAAAACGCAGCGGCCACCAGCGACGATCACGTCAACGGTGTCCTCAACTACCTCGCCGACAGAGATCAGCATCCCGTAAGCTACAACTTCAAACCGCCGCCGGGCGTCCCCGCGCGAACGGGAACCTACGCCAAATTCACGGTGCCGATTCACAGCGCTCGCGCGATTCTCGGACAACTGTCGCTCGACCGCCAAGGCTTTGCCGTCACGCATCACGACTCCGCAGTCGCGAATTTTTACGATCCCGAAGAAGTGCGCAGGGTTTATTATCCGGAAGTCGAGCGCCTCGTCCGCGAATTTACCGGCGCCGTCAAAGTGCACGTGTTCGACCACAACGTCCGCCCGCGACCGATGGCGAAACGGCGCGAGAACGGCGCGCAGGAGCCGGTCAAGGTCGCGCACAATGACTACACGCTCAAGTCGGGACCGCAGCGCGTGCGCGATCTCCTGCTCGATGAAGCCGACGCGCTGCTCAAGAATCGTTTCGCGGTGATCAACGTGTGGCGGCCGATTCGCGGACCGGTGCAGGAATCGCCGCTGGCCGTGTGCGACGCGCAAAGCATGACGCAGGACGACTTCGTCAGGCACGTGCTCAAGTACCGCGATCGCGAGGGCGAGGTTTATTCCGTCGCGTACAACCCCAATCATCGATGGTACTACGTTCCGAATCAGCAAAAGGAAGAGGTGCTATTACTCAAGTGCTACGACTCCGACGGGCGTCGCGCGCGCTTCACCGCGCACTCGGCCTTCGAGGATCCCACCAGCCCGCCCGACGCGGCGGCGCGCGAAAGCGTCGAGGTGCGGACCCTGGTTTTCTTTGCGCCCGAGGCTGCGGCCTGAAGCGGCACGCCTGAAAGGATCGATCATGGAATATCGCAAGCTGGGCAATTCGGGACTCAAGGTTTCGGCCGTCGGCCTCGGATGCAACAACTTCGGCATGCGATGCGACACGGAACAGACTCGCGCCGTGGTGCATCGAGCGCTGGACGAGGGCGTTACGCTATTCGATACCGCCGACATATACGGCAATCGGGGCGCCTCCGAAGAGCTGCTGGGCAAGGCGCTCGGAAATCGCCGTCGGGAGATTCTCGTCGCAACCAAATTCGGCATGGCGATGGGCGACGGACCCTACCTGCGCGGCGGTTCGTATCGCTACGTCATGGCGGCGGCAGAGGCCAGCCTTAAGCGGCTGGGCACGGATTATATCGACCTGTATCAGATTCACGCGTCTGACACCGAAACGCCACAGCGTGAAACGCTCGAGGCATTGAACGATCTCGTTCGCGCCGGCAAGGTCCGCTACATCGGACATAGCAACTTCGCCGCGTGGCAGGCCGTCGATGCGCACTGGATCTCGCGCACCCGCGGATTGGCGTCGTACATCTCCGCGCAAAACCAGTACAACCTGCTCGACCGCCGCATCGAGCGCGAGTTGATTCCCGCGTGCCGCGAGTTTGGAGTGGGGCTCCTGCCTTACTTTCCACTGGCGAGCGGATTTCTGACCGGCAAATACAAGCGCGGCGCTGAGCCGCCAAAGGGTACGCGGCTTTCGATGGTGCAGCGGATGGCGCAGCAGGCGCTCACCGACGAAAACTTCGCGACGCTCGAACGGCTCGAGAAGTTCACCAGCAGCCGCGAGCACAGCATGCTCGAACTTGCCGTCGGATGGCTCGCGTCACAGCCGCAGGTCTCCAGCGTAATCTCCGGCGCGACCAGTCCCGACCAGGTCATCCAGAACGTAAAAGCAGGTGACTGGAAACTCTCCGTCGAGGAACTCGCCGAAGTCGACAAGATGACCCGCCGCTGAACCACCATCGACGGCAGTTTCTCTGTAACACGCCCCGTGTTACGCTCTGGGAAATGGGCGCCCTGAATGTCAGAATCGATCCGCAGACCGCCGCCTTGCTTGAGCGAGTCGCTCGCGAACGTGGACTCACAAAGTCCGAAGTCGTGCGGCGAGCGCTAGTGACTCTTCGCCGGCGGGAGAAGCGAACCGCGTCCAAGACTCCTTACGAGCTGATGAAACATCTGATCGGCTCCTGGGATAGCGGCGGGATGAATCTGTCGGAGCGCACCGGCGAACGTTTCGCGCGAATGCTGCAAGAAAACAAAAATGCCAAGCGTACTCGTCGACGCCGGTCCGCTCGTCGCGCTGATTGACCGCAGCGACAACCATCATCAGCGGTGCGTCGACGCGCTTGGGACTATTCGCGACCCGCTCTACACCGTATGGCCCGCGATTACCGAGGCGATGTACTTGGTGCGAGTAAGTGCGTTCGCTCAACGAGCTCTGTGGGACACGATCAACGTCATTGGCCTGCGGTTCCTCGAGATTGGCACCGACGACTGTCCCCGCATGCGCGAGCTGATGTGGAAGTATTGCGAACTCCCGATGGACCTCGCGGATGCCGCGCTAGTACGGGTTGCCGAGCGCGATAACCTCCGGCGCATCTTTACCCTTGACCGCCAAGACTTCGAAATCTATCGACCACATCGCTTCGGTCGGTTCGAAATCATTCCCTAAACTACCCATCCTTCTTTCGCTGATTGTTCGCTCGTTCGCTGACCCTGAACCGCCCGTTCAGAACGCTTTAACGCCTTGAGGGTGAAGACGCTTCAGTTCGCGGAGGGACCCGCTATGTGTCAGCACTGCTTTTTGTCCGAATTGCCGGGTGTGATCTTTGGAATCGTAACGCTGATCTGGATCGTCGGCGCTCTGGGTTTGCTCAACCGTTAGATCGCGCTGGAACGACCCGCTCAAGGCAGGAATTTCTTCAGAGCGTTGATCGGATTCGGGATCGACGGAATCGCCGATCCAGCCGACGGTGCGCCGACCATCGAACCCACCGCGTTCACCCCGCCGCGGATAATGTTGCCGGGCGTGTTAATCGCGCCCATTGCGACGCGCTCCGTTAATGTCGGCACGTCCGGCAGCACCAGCACGCCCGGCAATTTTCCGCTTACCGTCACCGGAATCGCGACCTGCAGCCCGAGCGCGAGCAGGATGTCGGCGTCCATCTTGATGTTCTTGTCCATGTCGAACCAGCCGGCGCCGGTGATCGTGTAATCCGGCGACTGCGCGTAGAGATCGTGCGTCGTGAACCGCGGCCCCACCTGCTGAAAGCTCATCCTTGCCGATTGCAGCTCGGTGTCGGGATCGACCAGCAGCCCGTGATGACTCGACATGAACGCCACGTTGACGAGCTGGCTGACTCCCGGCGCCCTGGCGACGGCGTTGAGCGCGTCCGCAACGATATTGACGCCCACCAGCTTGCCGTT
>JBOHWI010000022.1:0-2412 GCA_050736675.1 Binatus sp. (SeqCode) | reverse complement strand
CCCTGGAGCTGCTGACCACCGAGGAAGCGGCGCGGCTGGTGGATATGGAGGCGGTGGCGCACGAGGCGATCACGCGCGCGGAGCAATCGGGCATCGTGTTCATCGACGAGATCGATAAAATCGCGGGGCGCGAATCGCACGGGCCCGACGTCTCGCGCGAGGGCGTGCAGCGCGACCTGCTGCCGATCGTCGAAGGCTCGACCGTCAACACGAAATACGGTGCGGTCAAGACCGACCATATTTTGTTCGTCGCGTCGGGCGCGTTTCACACCTCGAAGCCGTCGGACCTCATTCCTGAGTTCCAGGGCCGCTTCCCGATTCGCGTCGAGCTGAAGGCCCTCACTCGCGAGGACTTCATCCGCATCCTGACCGAGCCCGAGAACGCACTGACGCGGCAATACGTCGCGCTGATGGAGACCGAGGGCGTGAAAATACGCTTCTCGGAGGATGGCGTCGCCGCGCTGGCAGAGATCGCGGCCAAGGTCAATTCGCGCTCGGAAAATATCGGCGCGCGGCGGCTGCATACTGTGCTCGAGCGGCTGCTGGAAGAGCTGTCGTTCAACGCGCCTGAGCTGCGGGACAAGGACCTGACGATCGACGCCGCGTACGTTCACGGCCGTCTGGACGAAATCGTCAAGGACGAGGACCTTTCGCGCTATATTCTGTAGCTCCCGCTCAAGCGTTACACTGGTATTAACCGCCATGCAGGCGATGCATTGCGCCGCGCGTGCATTACTGTTTTGATTTCCCTTTTCAGGTTTCGGGCTTTGGCGAGGTTCCTTAAGGCGTGAAAGAGGCCACTCACAATCGAGCCGACGTGCTGATCGAAGCGCTGCCGTACATCCGGCGCTTTCGCGGCAAGACGTTCGTCATCAAGTACGGCGGGCACGCGATGCAGACCGAGGAGCTGCGTGAGAGCTTCGCGCGCGAAGTCGTGCTGCTCGACCTGGTCGGCATCAACCCGATTATCGTCCACGGCGGCGGGCCGCAGATTACGGAACTGATCGGCAAGCTCGGCCTGAAGTCGCGCTTCGTGCGCGGGATGCGCGTGACCGATCCGGCGACGATGGAAGCGGCCGAGATGGTGCTGCAGCGAATCAACAAGGATCTGGTCGCGACGATTTCGCGGATGGGCGGCCGCGCGGTCGGGCTGTCGGGCAAGGACGGCGACCTGATCCGCTCGCGCAAGATGCGGGTGGCCGTGACCGACGACCACGGCAAGCGCTCGCGCGTCGATATCGGGCTGGTCGGCGAGGTCGATCGGGTGAACCCGGAATTGCTGCGCACGCTCGAGGCGAACAACTTTATCCCGGTGATCGCGCCGACCGGGTTCGGCCGTGACGGCCAGACATACAACATCAACGCCGACACCGCGGCGGGCGAGATCGCAGCCGCGCTCAAGGCGGAAAAATTGATCCTGCTGAGCGACGTCGAAGGCGTGAAGGACAAAGACGGCAAATTGCTCTCGACGCTCGACGCCGCCGAGGCGCGGCGGCTGATCGCGCGCGGCGTCATCCACGAAGGGATGATTCCGAAGGTCGAGTGTTGCATCGAGGCGCTGAACAAAGGCGTCGCGAAGACGCACATAATCGACGGACGGAACAAGCACGCGGTGCTGCTCGAGATTTTCACCCGCTCGGGAATCGGAACTGAAGTCGTCCAGCGCCGCGCCAAGGTGTCGGCGTTGACCGATAGCGCGCGCAGGGTAGAGGGCGCCGGCAAAGCCCGATGAACAATGCGGCGATAATAGAACTCACGCATCGCGGCATGGTCGATGTTTACGGATGCCTGCCGATCGCGTTTGCGCGCGGCCATGGCGCGTATCTGTTCGACGCCGACGGCAACCGCTATCTCGATTTCTTCTGTGGGTTGGCGGTGACCAGTCTCGGTCACGGAAATCCGCGCGTCGTGCGCGCGATCAAGGAGCAGGCGGAAAAGCTCACGCACGTTTCCAACGTCTTCCACACCGAGCCGACGGCGCGACTGGTCGAGCGGCTGGCCAGTCGTTTCGGTGACGGGAAAGTCTTTTTAGGAAACTCCGGGGCCGAGGCGAACGAGGCGGCTATAAAGCTCGCGCGGCGATGGGGCAGCAACGTTGGCGGCGGGCGCTTTGAGATTTTGACGACTCTTGGATCGTTTCACGGACGTACGCTTGCCACTGTGACCGCGACCGGTCAGGAGCGATACCATCAGGGGTTTCAACCGCTGATGCCCGGCTTCAGGACGGTGCCTTTCAATGATATCGCGGCATTCGATCGCGCGCGCCGCGACGAGACGGTCGGCGTGATGATCGAACCGATCCAGGGCGAGGGCGGCGTGGTCGTGCCGCGTGCCGATTACCTGAAGCGAGTGCGCGACTGGTGCGATCGCCACAAGATGCTGTTGCTACTGGACGAAGTGCAAACCGGGATG
>JBOHWI010000021.1:0-5740 GCA_050736675.1 Binatus sp. (SeqCode) | reverse complement strand
CGGCTCCAACTTCATCATCGACGCGACTCGAATTGCCGACGCGCCGGGGCCGAACGGATTTCTAATGCAGCTGAATCGGCCGAGCGCAATAAAAAGCTCGTGGGTTTGCGGCGGAGGCACTACCATTTGCGGAATCAGCAACGGCAACGCGCCGAGCCCGCAGCCGATCTTTTCCATGCAGAACAGCTACGGCGACTCAAGCCCGTTTCGTAACGGCGACGGCAGCAACACGCCGGATGCGATGATCTTTACCGAGTTTGCCGATTCGCTGGCTGGCGGTGGAGTTCGCGTCGGTTATCTCAACCACGCGCCGAGTATCGAAGCTTGTTCGAACTTCGGCACCGTTGCGGCCAATGCGACGCTCGCATTCTCGGCGAACTCGTGCCAGAAAATTTCCACCGCGACGACGGGACTCACCTACACGGTATCGACGACAGGGCTGGTGACCGACCAGGTGGTGACGATCGAGTCGTACATCACCGGGGCGATTGCCGCCGGCCCGGTGTGGGCAACCTCGAGCGGCGCAATCAAATGGACCGGCGGCGCGGCGCCGACCTCGAGCATCGCCGGCGGCTTCGTGGACCTGCTGAGGCTCAAATGGGACGGCACGAACTGGCTCGAGGTCAGCCGCAGCGTCGGCGACCATTGATCGGCGTCAGCCGAGGCGCTCGATAATCCGTTCCATCGCGATTCCGCGCGAACCCTTGACCAGCAGCACGTCCCCGGGACGGACCAGTCCGGCGATTATTCCTGCCGCAGCGATACTGTCGGGAGCGGCGATTATCCCAGTGGCATCCGCATCGCCGGAAATGGCTGCGCGCGCCGAGTTCATTTCGGAGCCGACGGTGACGAATACGGCGGGACGCGCACGCATGACGTCGCGAATCGCATCCCGATGCGCCGCGGCAGACTGCTCGCCCAATTCGAGCATATCCCCCATCGCAATCACGAGACGGGCGCCGAGACCATCGGCGACCTCGCGCGCGGCAGCGAGCGCCGCCCGAATCGAGCGCGGATTCGAGTTGTAAGTGTCGTCGATGACCAGGATGCCACCAATCGAAGTATTGGCCAGCCTGCCGGCGACGGGCAGGACGCCCGCGAGCGCATCGGCCATGGCTGCGAGCTCGCGCGATTCAAGCGGCGCGGCGCGCATCGCGGCGACGCCCGCAATCGCCGCGGCGCAGTTGAGAGCGGCGGACTCGCCCAGCAGCGCGACTTCAGTTTCCAGAAATGGTTGGACTTCAGATGCGACCAATTTGCGCGCGAGGTCGATGCGCATGCGCGAGCGGGCGCCGACGCTGCGTCGCACGAGCCGCACGTCGGCGTTGGGCGATTTGCCGAATGTGATTCGCTGCAGGCGTTTCGGAATTCGCGACAGGACCATCGGTTCGTCGGCCGATGCGACCGCATAGCGGCTGGCGGTCGAAAACAGGGCGGCTTCCTCGTCGGCGATTTCGTCGAGGGTGCCCAGACCTTCGCTGTGTTCGAGATCGACGTTGAGGACCATCGCGACGTCCGGCTCGACGATTCGCGCAAGTTTTGGAATCTCGCCGCGCGTATTGGTGCCGCATTCGAGTACGGCCGCTCGATGCTCGCCTGCGAGCGTGAAGATTGTCATCGGTACGCCGATCAGGTTGTTCAGGTTGCCGGCGGTTGAAAGCGTTGAGCCGAACAGCGCGCGAACGACCGCGGCGGTGAGTTCCTTGGTGGTGGTCTTGCCGACCGCGCCACCGATTGCGATGAGCGGAAGCTGGCGGGCCGTTCGCGCGCGCGCGAGATGGCGGCGCGCGAGACGGCCGAGAGCGTCGAGGGTGTCGCCGACCTCGATGCAATCGAGAGCGGGGTGGCTGCGCCCAATCGCGACGATTGCGGCTCTCGCGCCGCGCGCAGCGGACTGCGGCAGAAAGGCATGGCCGTCGGAGGCCGCGCCGTGCAGCGCAACGAATATCGCGCGGGCTTCGAGCGAACGCGTATCGATGCTGACGCCGCGCACGCCGTCACCGCCTGAGACGCTCGAAGCGCCGCGGACGAGAGTACCGCCGGTCGCCTCGACGACTTCGTCGAGCGTGAATTCGCAGTGATTGATCGGGATCGGTGCCGTTGTCGCCATCGCGATTACATTGTGCCGAATTGTCTGCGGCGCTCATACAGGTTGCGGCTTGACTTGCGGGCAGGCTGCAATCAGCCTTTCAGACTCCAACATCTCGCGCGCGAGGATGGACGATGGCGGACACCAAGGCACCGATGGTCGGCGTGATTATGGGCAGCAAGAGCGACTGGGAATACATGGCGGCGGCGGCCGAGGTCATGGACGAACTTCAAGTACCACATGAAGTTAGGATAATTTCCGCGCATCGCACGCCGGACGTCACTCTGGAATATTCGGCGAAGGCTGCCGGACGCGGAATCCGCGCGATCATCGCCGGCGCCGGCGGCGCGGCGCATCTTGCGGGCGTGGTCGCCTCGAAGACGATATTGCCCGTGATTGGCGTCCCGATGCCGACCACGTCGCTCAATGGAATGGATTCGCTGCTGTCGATCGTGCAGATGCCCAAGGGGGTGCCGGTGGCGACAATGGCGATTGGCAAAGCCGGCGCGGCGAATGCGGGTCTGCTGGCGGCGCAGATAATCGCGCTCGGCGACGCCAAGCTCGGCGAACGGCTGGTGAAGTGGCGGGCGGCGCGGGCGCAGGAGTTGTTGCAGCAGAAGATTCCCTAGAGCGACGATCGAAGTTCGCGTCGTGCTAGAGTTTGGACGATGAAGAAACGCGATATCGACACGCCCGCATTGATTCTCGACCTCGACGTGGTCGAAGAAAATATCCGAACGATGGGGGAGTACTTCGCGGCGCGGCCGCAAAAGCTCAGGCCGCACTTCAAGACGCCGAAGACCCCTGAAATCGCGCGGCGGCAGCTCGCGGCGGGTGCTATTGGCATAACGGCGTCGAAGCTTGGCGAAGTCGAGGTGCTGGCGCGCGCAGGGCTCGGCCCGGTCCTGCTGGCAAATCAGATTGCGGGGCCGGCCAAGATCGATCGGTTCTTCAAAGCCGCGGCGCGAATCGATTTGATCGGAACAATCGAGAGCGAGTTCAACCTGCGCGAGTTCGAAGCGGGCGCGGCGCGGGCCGGGCGGGCGGCCCAGGTGATAGTCGAAGTCGATACCGGGATGCATCGATGCGGTACCGAGACTCCCGAAGAGACGGTCGAGCTGGCGCGGCACGCGAAGCGGGCGGGCCTCAAATATCGCGGAGTGATGGGCTATGAAGGTCATGCCGTACTGATTCCCGATCGTGAGAAGCGAATCGCAACGGCGCGCGAAGCGTTGAGCACGCTCAGCCGCCACGTCGAAGCGCTGCGCGCGGCAGGTTTAGCGCCGGAAATAGTCAGCGCGGGCGGGACCGGGACGTTCGACATCGCCGGCAACTGGCTCGACGTGACCGAGGTGCAGGCCGGCTCGTACGTTTTCATGGACGGTGCATATCGCAACGTGCGCCCGGACCTCGGCCGCCCGGCGCTGACGATCCTGGCGACGGTAATTTCGCGGCGCTGCGCTCGTGCGATAATCGACGCGGGCATGAAATCGCTGACCAACGAATTCGGTCCGCCGACGGTCAAGGATACCGCGATCAAAGTAGCGCATCTGTCCGAGGAGCATGGAAGCGTTGCGACGGGCGAAAGCAATCTCGAGCCGGGATCGAAAATCGAAATAATTCCGAGCCACAACGACACGACGATCAATTTGCACAGCGAGTACTACGTTGTGCGCGGGGATGAAGTGATCGCGACCTGGCCGATCGAGGCCGCCCGCGCGTATCGTTGAGCAGTCCGGTGCGGAAATCAGGACATCGCGCGTTCGCGGCGGTAGCTATTGCAGTAGCTATTTGCGGATTTGCGCGTGCCGGCGAGATCAAGATGGCGGGCAAGCTGACGCCGCCTGCAAACGCCGGCGTGGTAGCGATTTGCACCGATCCTGTCGTGCAGAACGTGCTGAACGAAGATTTGCGGGCGGCGCGCCATGGTCAGCCGTCCAATCCGGACAATTCGGTGACGCTCACCGTGTCGGTGACTCAACAGATGCTTGCGCCGGGTGTGTCATTGAATCAGATGTTCCCGGGCGATCCGTCGATGGTCGAATTGCTGAAGCAGGCGGGTGCGGAGCCGCCGCCGCTGGGCGACAGCGGCGACCAACCGATCGATCCGTTCGCCAACGAAGCTCGCCGCCAGGCGTTGGCTCCCGAAGATTCGATGACGGAGCAATTCAAGGCGTACCAGGCAAGCCGGCAGGCAATGGACCGTGGGCCGACCCCTTACGACGACATCCCGAAGAACCAGATTTACGACACGGTGATCGTCGCGCGCGCGTCGTTGGAAGGCGCAGCCGATGAGTTGAAGGTGGTTGCGGTCGTGCACTCAGGCGACGATGCGCGACGCGCCAAGGAGCTGGTCGCGGAAGAGATCGCCAATGCCGTGCTGCACTAGCAGCGGCTAATCGTCGGTCGCCGGGCGGCCAATCGGTCGCGGTGGGACGGAGCGGTTAACCGCGGGCGGGACGCCGGCTGGTCGTGGATTATCCGGAGCAGCTGCCGGTGAGGAGGGGGGCAGTGCGGCTTTGGGATTGGTCACGATCGTTGCGGGCGGCAGAGCTGCGCTCGACGCTTGCGCATTGGGCTCGGGCTCCGTTGCAGCCGGCGAAGAGACAGGCGCTGGAAGGTGCGCTTCATGCTCCACGAACCGGCGCCACGCGAAATCCGCCAGCAGGACCAGTACCGCCGCGATCATCACAGCGAACGCGATCCGACCAAGAGCGCCGGGCTTCTTCGTGACAACCGTGATTTCCTGCGAGATGCGCACCACGTTGGCCTCGGCGTGTTGCACGTTGCTGACGAAGCGCGAGGCAACTTCCTCGGCGTCGAGCCCCAGGAAGGTTGCGTAGCGGCGAAGAAACGGGACCAGGTAGAGCCGATCCGAAATCAGGTCGTAGTTGTCGGTCTCGATCATCTTGACGTAATGCGGCGGTAGATGAGCCTCGTTCGCCACTTGCTCGCGAGTCATGCCCTTGCGTTCGCGGGTTTCGGCGATCAATTGGCCGAGGGATTGTTCCGACTCGGCGTTGGCTCCGAAATCCGCCGCCTGAAGTTTGGATTTGGATTTCTTGTCAGCCACCTGCGATTTGTCTCTCCACGGCAAAGCTACAGTCGAACGCGCCCGAATCCAAGTGTCTCGATTCTCGGTCCATTTAATTCGCTCGTCCCGACTTGAGGCAACCGGAAGCGTTCGGTGGCGGAGCGAGGGCGCCGTTGAAGAGCGCGAATTTTTTTCCCTCACATCCAACGACAACCGGCGCGGGCTTCAACGAATCCTCGAGCCCTTTCAGATCGCGTTCGTTCGCGATCAGAATCATGCATGCGCCCGATGACCAGGCCTGGCGCAGCCGCTCCTCAGAGCCGATGAGAAACGGCGACCTGCCCGGCGTCGGCGGCGAGATTTCAGAGAGTTCGCCCCAGTACTCGACCCGGGTCTCGCGACTGCGCGTATAGAACGGCAGCGACTGGACGTAGTGCCGGTACGACGCGAGCGTGCAATCGCCGGTAAGGTAGGGTTGCACGGATCGGGCGAGCCTGCGGTACGTCACTCGTGAGGCCGCATCGTCGCGCGCGAATCTGGAAACTCTTTCCATGAAGGTCATCATGACCGCCCAACATATGATCGCAATAAAGGCGCGTCGCGGGAGGTTGCCGACG
>JBOHWI010000020.1:0-5782 GCA_050736675.1 Binatus sp. (SeqCode) | reverse complement strand
GTCTTGAATCCCGTGCCGCTGAACCCGGCCGCGACGAACAGCGCGTCGACTCCCGGCACCGGACCCATGACCGCGCGCGCGTCGGGGCTGACGTCGTAAATTCCGGCGTGGCCGCGCGAGTATGGCGCGCCGGCCATCGCGGGAATCCTCTGCGCCAGCCGCTTGCGCACCGCCGCGACGAAGTCGTCGTCGTTGCTCTCGCGAAAATCGTCGGGATTCGCTTCCGCCTCGATTTTCCATCCACCGAGGCCCGCCAGTGTGAGATCGTCGCCATGCGGGCGAAAGTAGCTGCCCGCAATCGTATCTATATAGATGCAATGCTTCAGTTGAGGCGGGCGCCTGAAGAACGCGATCTGCGCGCGCTCGCTCTTGATGCCGATCTTCGCGCCCAGCGGCGCGAGCAGCGCGTCGGTCCACGGTCCGGCGACGACGCATACCGCGTCCGCCTCGTGAATATGTCCAGCACCGTCCACTATGCCCGCCGCGCGTCCGCCGCGATGCGCAATTGTCGCGACGCGTACATTCGCCAAGAACTCCGCGCCGTGACGTTTCGCGGCTGCCGCCAACGCTTCGGTTGTCGCGATTGGATCGGCGTAGCCGCTCTGCTGTTCGAACGCGGCGAGCGCGACGTCATCGACGAAAGCTTGCGGCTCGAGCTTGTGCAGCTCCGCCGCGGTCACTACTTCCGTGTCCACGCCGACGCGTTGAAGCATCGCGACGTTTGCGCGCAGCCGCGTCGCGTTGCGCTCATCAACCACGACCGTAAATCCAGTCCGGACGAAGCCGCATTGCCCGCCGACGACCTCGCTCCAGTTGCGGAAGTAGTGAAGGCTCTTCCAGGCCAGCTCGGCTTCGGGCGCGAACGTGTAATGCATCCTTACCAGCGCGCCCGATCGCGCCGACATCCCGGCGCAGATTCCGCCTTTGTCGAACACGCGCACGCGCGCGCCAGCCCGCGCAAGATGGAACGCGATCGAGCATCCGACCACGCCTGCGCCGATTACGATTATGTTCGCGCTCGATGAACTCTGCGCCACGCTGCGAACCCCGTCTTTTTCCGTCGGTAGGTGTACGATAAGCTAATCGCCGCATTGGTGGCCAACAAAACGAGTCTCGTTCATGCCCATCTATCTCGACCATAACGCGGGCGCGCCCCTTCGACCGGAAGCCGCCGCCGCGATTTCGCGCATGCTGGAGGCCCGCGGAGGAAATCCCTCGTCGGTGCATCGCGCGGGTCAGCGCTCGCGCCGGATGCTCGAAGCTGCGCGCGCACAGGTCGCGGCGATCGTCGGCGCGGAGCCGAAGCAGATCGTGTTTACCAGCGGCGGCACCGAGTCGAACAATCTTGCAATCTTCGGCGCGATCACGGCAGCGTCACGCCGCCGCAAAATCATTTCATCGGAAATCGAGCATTCATCGATACTTGCTCCGCTGGCGGAACTCGAGCACCGCGGCTTTGAAGTGGTCCGAATTGCGCCCGATTCCGATGGACGAATCGATCCGGTGCGCGTGCTCGCGGCGCTCGATGGCGACACGGCGCTTGTCACCCTTGGACTTGCGAACTCCGAAGTCGGCACGATTCAGGACCTCGCGCCACTTGCATCGAAGTGCGGCCAGACCGGGGCGCTGTTTCATGTCGATGCGGCGCAGGCGGTCGGCCGAATCCGGGTCAATGTGGCGGCGCTCAATTGCGATCTCGTGACGATCAGCGGTCACAAGTTTGGCGCCCCTGCGGGAATCGGTGCTTTGTACGTCCGCGACTCTGCGCGTATCGCGCCGACCGTCTTTGGCGGCCCGCACGAGAGCGGGATGCGCGCGGGGACGCCGAATCTGCTTGGCGCTGTGGCGTTCGGCGCGGCGGCCGAGGCTGTGATGAAGAATATTGAGAGCGAGTCTGAGCGAATCGCGTCGCTGACTTCCACGCTGTTGGCGCGTTTGCGCGAGACGATTCAGGGCCTGCGCTTGAACGGCCCGCTGGTCGGCAGGTTGCCGAACACACTTAATCTCACGTTCCCGGATGTGCTCGGCGAGAGCATGTTGATTGCGCTCGATCTCGAAGGCGTCGAAGTTTCGATGGGTTCGGCGTGCGCTGCGGGCGCCGTCGAGCCGTCGCACGTGCTGCGCGCAATGGGCTGCAGCGTCGCCGATGCGCGCAGCTCGCTCAGAATCAGCCTCGGCTGGAACAACACCTCAGAGGAAGTCGATGCGGTCGCGGAAATGATTCCAGCGGTGTGGCGGCGGGTCGCCGCCGCCGAACCTCTGTCGGAGGTGAGCGCGCGATGAAGCCGCGAGTGTTGGTCGCGATGTCGGGTGGAGTGGACAGCTCCGTCGCGGCGGCGATTCTGCGCGAGCAGGGTTACGACGTCGTCGGCGTCGCGATGCGTCTTGCGCCCGAGCCGGCCGCGCCCATGGCGAAGCGCCCTGGCACCTGCTGTTCGCATGACGACTTCGAGGATGCGCGCCGGGTAGCCGAGCGCATGGATTTTCCGTTCTATGTGATCGATCTGCGCGCCGACTTCGCCGCGCGCGTGGTCGATAACTTCGTTTCCGAATATCTTGGCGGGCGCACGCCGAATCCGTGCGTGATGTGCAATCGCGAGATTAAGTTCGATCGCTTGTGGAGCCGCGCTCGAGCGCTCAATGCCGACTATGTCGCGACCGGGCATTATGCGCGAATCGAGCAGGGCGCGGACGGCAGATTTCATTTGTTGCGCGCTTCCGACGACGCCAAGGATCAGTCGTACTTTCTCTTCACACTGGGCCAGAACGAGCTGTCGCGGACTATTTTTCCGCTAGGCGCGATGCCCAAGACTGAAGTTCGCGCACGCGCGCGTGCACTGGGCCTTGCGACCGCGGACAAGCCCGAGAGCCAGGAAATTTGCTTCGTTCCCGACGGCGATTACGCGAGCTTTGTCGAGCGGCGCAGCGACTCCACGCAACTGCGACCCGGCTCGATTATCGACAGCGATGGAAAGCGGCTGGCAGACCACGCGGGCGTGCATCGATTCACGATCGGACAGCGGCGCGGACTCGGCATCGCCGGCGGCGAGCGGCTCTACGTCCGCGAGATTCGCGCCGAGTCTGGTCAGGTCGTGGCCGGCCGCCGCGACCAGCTCGATTCTGCCGGTCTGATCGCGAATCGAGTCAGCCTGGTTGATGACTCTATCGCGGCGGGCGGCGAGCTGAACATTGAGGTGAAGATTCGCTACCGGCATCGCGCGATCCCCTCGACGATGCGCGTCGATGGCGGCCACCGCGCTGAAATTCGCTTCGCGTCTTGCGGTCCCGCAGTGACACCGGGACAGGCGTGCGTCTTCTACCGCGGCGAGGAGGTGCTCGGCGGCGGCTTCATCGAACGGGCGATCACGGAAGAGCAGGCGAACTGACGGTGGCAACGCGCTTCGCAATCGCAACCCTCGGTTGCAAGGTCAATCAGTACGATTCCGCGATTATCGAGTCGCGACTGAGAGCGAGCGGGATGGAACGGCGCGCGTTCACCGAACAAGCCGACGTCTACATCGTTAACACCTGCACGATCACCGATCGTGCGGACGCCGAGAGTCTGCGGTTCGCACGGCGTGCCCGGAGGCTCAATCCGAATGCGCGCGTCGTCATGACTGGATGCCTGGCGCAGGCGAGTCCCGACGTGCTGGCGAGGGCGGCGGAGGTCGATGCGGTGATCGGGCTTGGCAGGCTCGATGACCTGGAGCGCGCAGCGGCTTCGGGAAGGGGCGAGCGCGTGATGGTCACGAATCTGCGCAAGGAAAAGGCGCCGATCGAATTGGCAGCCGTCACGCTGGACGGTCACACGCGCGCGTTCCTGAAATTGCAGGAGGGATGCGATCAATTCTGCACTTTCTGCATCGTGCCGTTTTCGCGAGGCACCTCGCGCAGCGTCGAACCGCGCCGCGTGATGGCGGCGCTGGATGATCTTCATGCGCGCGGCTTCAAGGAAGTCGTTCTCACGGGCGTGCATCTTGGCGGCTACGGCAAGGATCTCACGCCGCGAGTCGGGCTGGCGCACCTGCTCGAGATGATCGCCGAGCGATGCCCGATCGAACGGGTGCGGATAAGCTCGCTCGATCCCGAAGAATTGAGCGACCCGATCGTGGAGATAATTTCGCGCAGCGGAAAATTCTGCCCGCATCTGCACTTGCCGCTGCAATCCGGCGACGACGAGACGCTAGCGCGGATGCGGCGGCGTTATGCGCGCGATTACTTTCGCGATCGTGTCGAGCGCGTGTTGAACGCATGGCCCGGCGCGGCGATCGGCACCGATCTGATCGTGGGTTTCCCGGGCGAGACCGGAGCGCATTTCGATTCGTACTTTAACTTTGTCGAATCGATGCCGCTCGCGTACTTTCACGTGTTTCCATATTCGGTCAGGGTTGGAACCACGGCGGCGAAGTTTTCCGGGCGTGTGAAGCCGGCGGAGATCAAGCGGCGGGCCGCGCTGATGCGCGAATTGGGCGAACGCAAGCGGGCGGAATTTGCGCGAGGTTTGGTCGGAACAAAACTTAAGGTATTACTTGAAGAGCGCGGGCCGGCCGGCGACCTGCGCGGCTATAGCCGCAATTACGTGCGGGTATCGACGCAGGGTCCCGATGAACTGACAAACCGCGAAGTCGAGGTGGAGGCATCAACCGTTGAAGGCGCGCAACTGGTTGGGGAGATTGTTCGGCCGCGGGCAGACGGAACCGCCTGCGGCGGAGCCTCCTGAAAGTCCCGGCACCAAACTCGAGCGCGTGCTCGGGTATGCATTCACGCGGCCGGAACTGCTGGAGACCGCGCTGACGCATCCGAGCGCGGCGGTCGGCAGCGACGTTCATTATGAACGGCTCGAGTTTCTGGGCGACGCGGTGCTCGATCTCGCGATCGCTGATCTGCTGATGCGCAAATTTCCGACGGCGAAAGAGGGCCTGCTGTCCAAGCAGCGTGCGTCGATCGTGAACGCGCGCACGCTGGCGCTAAAGTCGCAGGCGATCGAATTGAACAAGATGATCCGGTTAGGGAAAGGCGAAGAAAAAAGCGGCGGGCGCGACAAGACCTCGATTCTCGCCGCCGTGTTTGAGGGTGTGATCGGCGCGATCTACACCGATGGCGGACTGGCGCCGGCGCAGGAAGTAGTCGAGCGCCTGTTTGCCAACGATATCGGCGGACCGGCCGCCGAACGCGATTACAAAACCGAATTGCAGGAAGTTGCGTACCGCCATTTTCGCACGCAGCCGGTCTACGAACTGGTCGGTACGGACGGGCCCGATCATGCCAAGCGCTTCACGACCAGAATAAGGATCGCGGGCAGGGATCTCGGCGTGGCCGAGGGCGGCAGCAAGAAGCAGAGCGAGCAGGCCGCCGCGCGGCTCGCGCTCGATCGAATCGAAGAGGAGCGCGGCGAGCGCAATGGGTGAGCATCGCGCAGGATTCGTGGCGGTCGCGGGGCGCACCAACGTCGGCAAATCGACCCTGGTGAATCGGCTCGTCGGGCACAAGGTCGCGATCGTCACGCCGCGTCCGCAGACCACGCGCCGTCGAATTCTCGGAATCCGCAGCGACGCCGACGCACAGATCCTGCTGATCGATACTCCGGGACTCCACGAGGCGAAGAAGGAGCTGAATCAGCGCATGGTGCAGACCGCGCGGCGCGCGATCGCGGAAGGCGAAGTCATTCTGGCCGTGGTGGAAGCGGGAGATCATCTGAATCCGGGCGATCGCGCCGTGCTGATCGACCTCCGCGCGCTTGGCCGGCCGACAGTTGTCGCGATCAACAAAGTTGATCGCGTTC
>JBOHWI010000019.1:0-4769 GCA_050736675.1 Binatus sp. (SeqCode) | reverse complement strand
CAATTTGCCTGCTGCTTGCGCTCGCGTCGTTCCAGGTGCTGCCGGTCAATCTCACCGGCCTGCTGCTGATTTTTCTCGGTGTCGGATTGCTGATCTCCGAAGCCTTTGTCACCAGCTATGGAATCCTCGGGCTGGGCGGCGTCACCGCGTTCGTCATCGGCTCGCTGTTTTTAATCGACACGTCGAAGACCGACCTGGTCGTCAATCGCGACATTATATACGGCGCCGCCACCGCGCTGACGGTGATCATTCTCAGCATCGGATACGTCGTGGCGCGCGAGCGTCGTCGCCGCTCGACCGTCGGCGCCGAAGGCATCGTCGGCGAGGTCGGCGAAGTGCGCGAGGCGATCGCACCCGGCGCGCCCGGCAAGGTGTTTGTGCACGGCGAGATTTGGCGCGCCGTCAGCACCGACGCGCTCAGCGCCGGGGCGCGCGCTCGCGTGAAATCGATCAACGGCTTGGAGCTGGAAGTTCAGAGGGTTGCTTAGAGTCCGGGTCGAGGTCAGGGTATCGACAAACCTTGCGCGCTAGGGGGCGAAGGAGAATCGCGATGGCGAGCGGAATCGGCATAGTCGTTTTCATCGGGGTAATTTTCGTTTTGAGCGGTCTCAAGGTGCTCAACGAGTACGAGCGCGCCGTAATCTTCCGGCTCGGCCGCCTGACTCCGTATCGCGGGCCGGGTGTGATTTTCGTGATCCCGATCCTCGAGCGGATGGCGCGGATCGATCTGCGCACCGTGACGCTGGACATCCCGCCGCAAGACGTCATCACCAAGGACAACGTGACGGTCAAGGTCAGCGCCGTGCTGTATTTTCGCGTCGTCGATCCGTCGCGCGCGGTGACGGAAGTCGCCAATTACCTGTTCGCCACGATGCAACTGGCGCAGACTACGCTGCGCTCCGTCGGCGGGCAGACCGAGCTCGACGAGCTGCTCAGCCAGCGCGACAAGCTCAACGCGCGCATCCAGGAGATCGTCGATTCGCAAACCGAACCGTGGGGCGTGAAGGTCACGTTGGTCGAGTTGAAAAATATCGATCTGCCGCAGGACATGCAGCGCGCAATCGCGGCGCAGGCCGAGGCCGAGCGCGAGCGCCGCGCCAAGGTGATCGCGGCCGAGGGCGAATTCCAGGCATCGCAGCGGCTGGCGGACGCCGCCGAGGTTATGAGCAAGAGTCCGATCACACTCCAGCTTCGTTACCTGCAGACGCTCAAGGAAATAGCGACCGAAAATAATTCCACGACGGTGTTTCCGCTGCCGATCGATATGTTCGAGCCGTTCCGCGCGTTCGCAAAAGCGGCGGGCGGCGGCGACGACAAGCCCAAGAGCTGAAAGGACCGCATCGTCCGTTCGCACCAAACTTAATTTTCGGAGAAAATTTCGAGCCTATGGGCAAGCTGATAATGGTCCGCCACGGCGAGAGCGAGGGCAACGCGATTCGGCGCTTCACCACGTCGGGCGAGGCGAAAATCACGGACCTTGGCCGGCGCCAGGCGCTCGAAGCCGCGCAAAGAATCAAGCTGAAGTTTCAGCCGACGCTGGTGATTGCGAGCACGTTCGCGCGCGCTCGCGAAACGGGACTGATCATAGCGGCGGAACTGGCCATACCGATTCAATACGAGACGGAGTTCCGCGAGATGAGTCTCGGCGACCTGGCCGGACAGCCGTACGAGTCGATCGCCAACGATCCGGCCTTCGATCCGAAGCGCTCCTGGGTATGGCGCCCGCCCAGCGGCGAGAGTCATGAGGATGTGCTGAAGCGCGTCGGCCCGGTGCTCGATAGCGTCGCAAGAAAATTCCCCGAGGACGAGATCGTCATCGTCAGTCACGGCGGTGTCATGCGCTCGGTGTGGGCGCACGTGACCGGCAAATGGGAAAACGCTCACGTACCGCCCAATTGCGGCATCGTGGTGATCGAACATCATGCGGGGCGCTATCGCGAGCCGGAAGTCGTGTACGGAGAAACTCCGGCGCGCGAAACGGGCGGCTGATTCTCAGGTTTTACCCGCACCCGGCATTACTGATTCGAGAAATTCCTGACTGCGCAGCCGCCGATCGACGATAGAGCCGATAAACCGCGCGAGCGCGAGCGCGCCGTCCGGGCCCGCCGCTGCCGAGCCCGGCGAATCGCTCAGAGGAAGTTGTCCGAGCCGCGCGAGGACTGCGGCAGCCCGGCTCGACAACTTGATCGCGCCTTCGGCTACCGACGGCCGGCATTTGGCGCACACGATACCGCCGCGCGACACGACGAAATAAACTGTCGCTGCTGCGCCATTGTTGCCGTTGACGGTGGCACAGATGCGGCAGCGCGTGAACTCGAGGCCGAAGCCTGCCCATCCCAACAGCCGCATCTCGAAAGCCTGGCGCAGCGCCGCGTCCGCGAACCGCGTGCTGAGCGCGCCGAGTCCTTCCGAGAGCACGCGATAGGCCTCGGCCGCCTCGCTCTCCTCGGTGGTCAGCGCGTCGGTGAGCTCAAGCATGTAGCTGCCGAGTGCGATCTTCGCGAGGTCGTCGTCGAGCACGTGCTGCGTCAGGTCGGCTGCTTCGGCGCGCGTGATAAACACCAACTGCCCGTGCGGGCGGCGGCGGTAGTGGAGCACGACGTGCGAGAAAGGTTCGAGCTTGCGCTCGAAGCGATGCCGCGACGCCTTGGCGCCCTTCGCGATTCCGCTGAGCTTGCCCGCGTTGAGAGTCAGGAGAGTGACGATGCGATCCGACTCGGCATAGTCGCGCGCGCGAAGCACGATCGCCGGGGTTGATTCTTCGAGCGGCATTTTCTAATCGCCGACGCTTCTGCGGAACAAGGCCTGCTGAATATGCTTGACCTCGACGCGCATTCGCTCCGCGTTGGCAATCGCGCGGCCCGAGTCCGACGCTTCTTTCAGCAGCACCTCGAAGCGCGCCGCGATATTGGCGAGCTTCGCATTGGCCTCGGTCAGCGCGCGCCGCCGCAGCTCCTCGCTCTCCCAAGCGCCCTCGGCGTATTCGCGCAGCTCGCGGCTCTCGAACACCAGCTCCTGCAGCTTGTCTTCGTATCCCCTGACGATTCGCCGCAGTGCCTCGACTACTTTGAGCCGCTCTTCGGGGTCTTTCCACAGCACGTGCGCCAGGAACATCAGATCGTCTTCGGCCACCGCGTCGCGGCCCCCGAGAATGGCGTGCGCGCGCAAGATGCCGAGCGAGTTTTTCCAGCGCCGATCGGACACGATGATTTGCTCGCGAGCCAGCTCGCGCCTGATTTGCGCAATCGCCTGGAGTATCGCGCCGGGCACCGTGACGGCCGCGGCCGCAGCGCGCAGCTCGTCGAGCTCTGCGAATTTAAGCGTCGTGCGCGTGCGCTCCGGACTGCCCGCCATCATGCGGATGAAGCCGTGCTCCTCGGCTATGTAATCGGCCATAAAACGCAGCATGAAGCGATCGTAAAGAGCAGTCAGCTCGTCCTCATCGGGCAGTTCGTTCGACGCGCCGAACATCGTGATTAGCGGGGCGGCGACGCGCCGGCGTCCGTTATGGAAGATGCGTTCGTTGATGATCGTCAACAGCGCGTTGAGGATCGACGAGTTGGCCTTGAAGATTTCATCGAGGAACGCGATGTGCGCCTCGGGCAGTTTGTGCGTGGTGACGCGCCGATAGTCGTCTTCCTCGAGTCCTTTCAGGCTGACCGCGCCGAAAATTTCCTCCGGCGTGCTGAACTTCGTCAGCAGCCACTGAAAATAATTCGCGCCTTCGATTCGCCGGCACAGTTCGTCGGCCAGCATCGACTTTGCCGTTCCCGGCGGCCCGATTATCAGCACGTGATTCGCCGACAGCATCGCCACGATTGCGCCATCGATCAAATCGTTACGCTCGAGGAACATCCGGTTCAGTTCCTCGCGGATTCGTGCGAGCTTTGATAGTGCGGTGTCTGCCATGGGATGCGGGCCGATCCTTCGATCGGCTCAGCATGATTTCTACCAGACCCGGGCCAAAGACTTAACCCCGTGCGGAGTCGAAGCTTGCCGCCGCGCCGCCGCTGGCGCTAGATCAGGAGCTGCAAAGGCTGAGGAGGGTCGCAATGGAAAAAGCGCTGAGCGGAGTCAAAGTTCTGGATATGACGCAGTTCGAGGCCGGCACCTCGTGTACCGAGATGCTGGCGTGGCTCGGCGCCGACGTGATCAAAGTCGAGTCGCCAAAGATGGGCGAGCAGGGGCGCTGGCTGCTCACCGAAAAGCAGGGCGTCGATTCCTACTACTTCATTCTGCTCAACGCCAACAAGCGCGGCATCACGCTCAACCTCAAGAGCGAGAAGGGCCGCGCGATGTTCATCGACCTGGTCAAGCAGGTTGACATGCTCACGGAAAATTTCTCGCTCGGCACGCTCGAGAGCCTCGGCCTCGGCTATGATCGGCTGCGCGAAATAAATCCGCGCCTCATCTACCTGACCATCAAGGGTTTCGGCACGCACGGACCGTATAGCAAATATAAGAGTTTCGACATGATCGCACAGGCGTCCGGAGGCGCGATGTCGCTGACGGGATTTCCCGGCTCGCCGCCGCTGAAACCGGGACCGACTATTGGCGACACCGGCACCGGCATGCACGCGGCGGTCGGCGTGCTCGCCGCGTACATCCAGCGCGAACGCACCGGCAAAGGGCAGAAAGTCGAAGTCGCGATGCAGGAGGCGGTGCTGAACTTCGTGCGCGTCCCGATGATGGGGACCTACGTCACGCACAAACCGACGCCGCGCACCGGCAACCGCGTCGGCGGCGGCGGTCCCGGCGACATCTACAAA
>JBOHWI010000018.1:0-1888 GCA_050736675.1 Binatus sp. (SeqCode) | reverse complement strand
TGGCAGCCCAGGCCGCATTGCGGCGCGAAACAGCAACGCGGCGCCGCGATCGTCGAGCGGCAGCACTCCGTGACGCTCCGCCTCGGCCCACCACAGCTCCACCATTTCCTTGAGGCGTGCGGGCTCGGACGCGGACAACTCGTTGCACTCCGAGAAGTCCTCGTCGAGGTGGTAAAGCTCCCATTTGTCATCGTTGAACGGCGTGCCTGACTCGTGATGAGTCACTGCCTTCCAGCCGCGATGCCAGATTCCGCGATGTCCGAGCATCTCGAAGTACTGCGTGCTGCGAGCGGTCGCCGCGTTTGGATCGGTCAGCGCAGGCGCGAGACTGGTGCCATGGACGGGCATTTGCGGCACGCCTGCGACGACGCTCGGCGGCTCGATGTTCAGCAGGTCCATCACGGTCGGCGCGAGATCGATCGCGTGGCAGAACTGCCGGCGGATTTGCCCCGGCGTTCCAAGCTTCGCGGGCCAGTGAATTATCAGCGGGTCCCTGACGCCGCCCCCGTGCGTATTCTGTTTGTACCACTTGAGCGGAGTGTTGCCCGCCTGCGCCCATCCCCACGGTATGTTCGAGTGACTATTCGGTCCGCCGATGTCGTCGAGCCGCGCGACCGCCGCGTCGAGATCCTCGCGCATGCCGTTGAAGTAGCGCATCTCGTCGAGCACGCCGAGCGGGCCGCCCTCCTGGCTGGCGCCGTTGTCGGACATCGCGATTAGCAGAGTGTCGTCCAGCAGGTCGAGCTCTTTCAGAAACGCGACTAGGCGTCCGATCTGCGCGTCGGTATGCTCAAGCATCGCCGCGAACGCCTCCTGCAGCCGAGCGGCGAACAGCCGTTCCTTCTCGGACAGCTCCGACCACGGCTTCACGCCCGGATTGTGCGGCGCGAGCCGCGTATCTTTGGGCACGATGCCGAATTGCTTTTGCCGCGCGAACCATTCCTCGCGCGCGGCGTCCCAGCCGGCATCGAATCGTCCACGATATTTTTCGAGATAGCTCCGCGGCGACTGATGCGGTGAATGAGTCGCGCCGAACGCCAGGTATAGGAAGAACGGCCGCTCGGGCACCAGCGACTTGGTGTCGCGAATAAACCCCATCGATCGGTCAACGATGTCCTCGGACACGTGATAGCCCTCGGCGACCGTACCGGGCGTATCGACGAAGTGATTGTCCGAGGTCAGTTCGGGATAGAACTGATCGGTCTCACCTTGCAGGAATCCGTAGAAGCGATCGAATCCGCGCTGTAGCGGCCAATTTTGCAGTGGTCCCGCCGCGGTGCATTCCGCCATCGGCGCGAGATGCCATTTCCCGGCGGCGAACGTCGCGTGACCATGCTCGCGCAAAATCTCCGCCAGCGTCGCGGCTGAGCGGGGAATCGCACCGCGCATGTTGGGGAAGCCGGTGTCCATGTTGGAGATTGCGCGCATCCCGACCGCGTGATGATTGCGCCCGGTCAGCAGGCACGCGCGCGACGGCGAGCACAGCGCGGTGGTGTGGAAGCCGGTGAAGCGCAGGCCCGCGGCCGCGAGACTGTCCAGGTTGGGCGTCTCGATGGTCGAGCCGTAGCAGCCCAGATGGGCAAAGCCGCTGTCGTCGAGCACGATGATCACGACGTTCGGCGCGCCTTGCACGAGCTTCGGCTGGGGCCACCACGGTTTCGACTCCGCGATCGTGCGGCCGATGACACCGCCAAATTCTTCGCCCGACGGATGCTTGTACGACATTTGCCCTTCCTTCCTTGGTGTCTTCTCTTTGATGATCTCTAGCAGGGTGTTGAAAAAGTGCAGTTGAAGCGGAGTTGGGAAATCGAACCTGGCTTCTCGCCTGAATCGCTGCAGTCAGCCATGATTGAGCGCGATGGGGGCCGAACACTCAACAATCGTCGCA
>JBOHWI010000017.1:0-3936 GCA_050736675.1 Binatus sp. (SeqCode) | reverse complement strand
AACGTCCACATCCCGAGCTTGCCGAGATTTCCCGGCGTAAGCGACGGTTCCAACTGATCGGCATGCACCGCGCTGTGATCGTGGGTCTCTATTGCAGCGGCCTCGCTCATCGCAACCATCCTCTTCGGGGCAAATAGCTATAGTCAATGTTCATTTGAAATGACTACTTCGTGATTGATTTCCGATCCTGGCGTTGCGACCGCCGATACGCGAGGAAAGCAATTCCGCCGATCGCGGCGAACGAAACATAGGGCGACGCCACCAGGAACAGCGTGCTGGCCTTGTACGCGTGGAGCGCATGATCGCCCTCCGACAGCCCGCAGGTTGCGCAGGCATTCGCCAGCCGGGGCGCCGCCGCGACAATCGCGGCCGCCATCGTCATTACCGCTGCCTTGAATTTTGCACTTCTCATCATCGCGTTCTCCCCGCAGGCGAAACTACATTAGATATACCAACCCGAACAGCACCGGCCAGACCGCGCAGACGAAATACCAGTACACCGCGCACACCTCGATCGCGTGGGCATTGCGAGCGTTGTACCTGCCGCCCATCGCGGCCGCGACCACGCATGCGAGCCAGATGACGCCGGCGGTCACGTGCGCGCCGTGGCATCCGATCAGCAGATAAAAGGTGCCGCCGTACATGCCGCTGGAAAGCTTGAGGCCATGCGCGACCAGCCGCACCCATTCGCTGCCCTGCACCGCAAGAAACGTCACGCCAAGCACGAGCGTTGTCAGCAGATAACGGCGCAACAGACGCTGGCGGCTGCGATGCGCGGCGCGCAGCGCGAGCGTCATCGTACCCGCGCTCGATAGCAGCACGAACGTGTTTACCCAGGTGACCGCGATCGGCAAGTGTGGCAGCCCAGGTGGCGGCCAGAATGGAGCCGAGAGACGAAAGATCAGGAATGAGCCGATGAGGCCGCTGAACAGCATCATCTCGGACGCGATCACCATCATGATCGCGAGCATCCCGCTACTGATGAAGGAACCCTCGCGCTGATCGCCGCCCGCGCCCGAGTCCGACGACGAGCGGCCGCGCCGAATCGGCGCCGCAAACGGGCGAACTTTCGCGCTCGATGCCGTCACCGTCGCCATCAATGCTTCACTATAATCGTCACGACTGACACCGCTATCAGAAACACCATCACGCCGATCAGAATCTTCAGCGTTCGCCGGTTTTCCTCTTTGCGCTCTTCGCGCGTAACCAGAGTAGCCATTCCAATACTCACACGCGATTCAGCACGAGTACCAACAACACGATCGGCAAATATACCAGCGACGCGAGCAGCAGCCGGCGCGCCGCCTTCGCATTGCCGGGCGCCCTGACCATCGAAACTCCGAACGCCAGCATCCAGAGGCCAAGCGCCGATGCGATCACCAGGTACGGAATTCCGGCGAAGCCGAGCATGGTCGGAACTATTCCCACCGCGATAAGTCCGAGGCTTGCCACGATGACGATTGGATTCGACGGATTGCCGCCACGCGCGGTGTCGCGCGGCAGCAGGTGGATGCCGGCGCGTTCGTAGTCGGTGCGATAGAGCCGCGCGACCGCGAACGTATGCGGCAACTGCCACAGGAACATTATCGCGAAAAGCACCGCCGCCTCCCAGACGAAACTGCCGCGCGCCGCAGCCCATCCCGCCACCGGAGGCAGCGCGCCCGGAATGGCGCCGACGACGTTGCACATCCAAGTGTAGCGCTTCAGCGGAGTATAGACGCCAAGATAAACGATCGTGATTGCGGCAGTCACCGCGGCGCAGAGCAGGTTCGTCGCGAGTGCCAGGTAAACGAGGCCCGATGCCGTGGCCGCAGCGCCGAATACCAGCGCCTCGGCCGGGCGCATCCTCAGGTCGGGGAGCGGACGATGACGCGTGCGATTCATCATCGCGTCCGTATCGCGCTCGACGTACTCATTGAGCGCGAGCGTCCCGCCGGCCGCCAACGCAGTGCCCGCCAACAGATTCAGCGCGAGCGTGACATCGAATGCCGTGCGTCCGCCGAGATAGAAACCGGCCAGCGTCGTGACCAGCACCATCAGAACGACGCGCGGCTTGGTCAGTTCGAAATAGTCGCTCAGGCGGCCACGCGGCAGCGTCAGCGCCGATTCAGCGGTTGCTACCTTGGCATTCAAGCTGTCACCTGCCGTTCGATTACGCGCGCGCTCGCATGCGACGCCGCCAATTGGGCGCGATGCGGCACTTCGAGGATGCGATAGGCACGAAGCGTCAGCGTCAGGCTGGTCGCCAGGACCGCCGCGCCGACCGCGACGTGGCTGGTGGTCGGAATGACCGCGCGTCCGCTCCAGATTGTGATCGCGCCGAGACTAATCTGGATAATCAGCAACAGGAAGAGCCCGAGTGCGGGCCGGCGCAGCGCGGCGACCTTGCGATGCGTGCGGAGCACGCGCGCCAGCGTCCACAAAACCATAGCGGTAACGACCACGGCGCCGCATCGATGCGCAAAATTGACTGCGATGTATTCGTTCCAGTAGGGCGGCACCAGGTAGCCGAAGGAAAGCGGAAAATCCGGGATCACGAGCCCGGCGCTCATGTGGCGCATCACTGCGCCGACGAGAATTTGCACATAGATGATAACGGTCGTCGCGGCGGCAAGCGTTGGTAACGAAATTCGTGACGGCGGCTCGTCGACGTGCGGAGTCGTGTCCCAGTGCGGGTTGGTGAAAATCGCAATCGAGACCATCAGGCAGAACAGCGCCTGCGCCGTCGCCGCGTGCGCAACCGCGATCGCCAGCGGCAATTCGAACAGCACGGTGATACCGCCGAGGACGGCCTGCGCGACGATCAATCCGAACGCGAAAGCAACCAGCCTGCGGACCCATCGCCGCGGCTCCGCGCGCCACGCCCACGCCATCAGCACCAGCGTCAGAACAACGACCGTTCCGGCAGCAAGACGATGGCCGAATTCGAAACGGATGCCGCCCTGCCATGCCGGAATGAGTTTGCCGAATGCCAACGGCCAGTCGGGGACGGCGAGCGCCGAGCCGGTCGAAGTGACGAGTCCGCCGACGAAGATGAGGCAAAAGGTGGCGCCCGCCGTCAGCACCGCAAAGCGATGCAGACCGCGCACCTTCTCAACCTCAGTTGGCGATAGATTCATCACTAGCTATTGGACTGACTAATCCGCCGCAGCCGTCGAGTGTTCGAGCAACTGCGATTGCGGCAGAAAATCCTCCGCAACCTCGGGCGAGCTGTACTCGTACGGTCCACGGTAAACGACCGGCACCGTGCCGGGCCAGTTGCCGTGCGGCGGCGGCGAAGGCGTCGTCCACTCCAGGGTATTCGCGTTCCAGGGATTCTCGGTAGCCTTCGCGCCCTTGTAGTAGCTCCAGATGATGTTGGCGAGGAACAGGAACTGCGCGGTGCCGAGCACGAACGCGCTCATCGAAATAAATTCGTTGATGGGAATGATGGGTTTCAGAAAATCGTACTGCTGCGGATTGTAGATTCGGCGCATGTGCCCGGCCATCCCGAGGATGTGCATTGGGAAGAACGTGCAGTTGAACGCGACGAACGTGATCCAGAAGTGAACCTTGCCCAGCGTCTCGTTCATCATGCGGCCGAACATCTTGGGATACCAATAGGTAACACCGGCGAAGATGCCAAACAGGCTGCCGCCGAATAGTACGTAGTGAATATGCGCGACGATGAAGTAGGTATCGTGGATGTACATATCGACGGGCGTGCACGCCATCCAGATTCCCGACAGTCCGCCGATGACGAACATCGCGACGAATGCCAGTGCGTTATCCATCGCCGCCGTGTAATGGATATTGCCCTTGTAGAGCGTGCCGAGCCAGTTGAAGGTCTTAATCGCCGACGGCACTCCGATGATCATCGTCGTGATCATGAAACTGCTGCCGAGCGCCGGATCCATTCCCGACTGGAACATGTGATGGCCCCACACGATCCACGAC
>JBOHWI010000016.1:0-2770 GCA_050736675.1 Binatus sp. (SeqCode) | reverse complement strand
GATACGGCGATTGGGCCGGCCCGGCGAAAATTGCAGCCACGCCGCCTCCGATAGCCAATGAACTGCAGGCCAAGCGCAAGGCAGTTCGGGTACTGCTGGTGGACGACAACCTGGTTAATCGAACCATCGGGGCCAAACAGCTCTCCGCACTGGGCTATACTTCACAAATCGCCAACGGCGCTCGCAGTGGGTTGGAGATACTGTCCCACGGCGACTTCGACATTGTCCTGATGGACTGCGAAATGCCCGAGATGGACGGTTACGAAGCGGTGGCCGAAATTAGACGGCGCGAAGGAAACTGTCAGCGCACCGTAGTGATAGCCTTGACCGCGCACGCGACCGAAGGCGATCGCGCCAGATGCCTCAACGCCGGCATGGACGACTACCTCAGCAAACCCGTGAAGCTCGACGCGCTCGCTCAAAAGCTCGACACGTGGGCGCACCGCAAGCCCGACGCGGTGCTCACGACGTCGGCGCAGTAAACGACCGCGGCAATACCCGCGAAATGCCCATAGGCAGGTGGACCGGACGGGTCAGTGCGGGTAGAAGTAGCGGTCATGTCGCTCGAGTCATCGATTGTGGGAAGCGCGGGTGCGCCGATGGTCAGCGACGTCGATGCGCGCTGGACGATGGCATACGCGGCCGCGCTCGGCGACGCCCTGCCGTGCTACATGGATACCACTCGCGGCGTGATTGCGCATCCGATGTTCCCGGTGTGCTTCGAATGGCCGCTACAGGTCGCGATGCGCGCGCAGTTTGAGAAATCCACTTCGCTCACGCGCGACGAGGCAATTCGCGCCGTGCACGCGACCCATGACACGGTGCTCTATCGCACAATTCGGCCGCCGGAGCGGCTGACGACGCAGCTCACGGTCGCGGGAGTCGAGCGGCGCAAGCCGGGCGCATACATGGTCACGCGCCTCGACACGGTCGATGAAGCGGTCAAGCCTGTCTGCACGAGCTGGTATGGCGCGATCTATCGCGGCGTCGAGGTCGTCGGGCCTGATGTTCCGCCGAAGCTTGCGCCCTCGCCAATGCGGCCGATCGTCGAGGAAGGTGAGCCGTTGACAGAATGCCAGGTCGATGTGCCGGCGGGCATGGCTCACGTCTACACGGAATGCGCGCGAATCTTCAATCCGATTCACACCGACGCGGCGGTAGCCCGCGCGGCCGGACTGCCCGAAATCATCCTGCACGGCACTGCCACGCTCGCGATGGCGGTGTCGCAGATAATCGAGAGTCAGGCGGGACGCGATCCGTCGCGCGTGGAGAGAGTTTCTGCGAGATTCGGCGCGATGGTGACGATGCCCTCGACCTTGACGGTAAGAGTGCCGGCTCGCGAGGGGGCAGTAGTCTCCTTCGAGACGTTGAGCGGCGAAGGCGGTCTCGCGATTCGCGACGGCATGGTGGTGCTGCGGGCATAGCTGGAGGGAACCCTCGCTGCGGCAGGCAATGACGCAAGACGAAGAAGCGGCCCGAGCTTTATCTTTCGATCACTCCATCGTCCGAAATATTCAGATGATACCCGACCTGGCGCGCAAGCTCCTCGGGCCACGCGCGAAAATGCTCGACCTGCGGCACCCCTTGAATGGCGGCGATGACGTCCGCGACTGCAACCGCCGCGAATCCATGACGCTCAAAGAAACCGGCCGCATCGACGCCAAACAAATACAAATGGCGAGCGCCGCGCGTGTGCGCGGCTTTGCGCGCCGCCGCCAGCAACGCGCCGCCGATCCCGCGCCGGCGCCTCGATGCATTCACCCACAGCGAGCGTATCAGCGCCACATCGATCTTGGGCTCGACGCCAATCACCCCGACCGCTTCATCGCCGAGGTATGCGACGATGTAACACGCGGCCGGCCACTCGATTCCTTCCGTCCTCACGCCGCCGCGCTCGAGCATCTCGCGTACGAGCGCAAGGTCGCGCGTTTGCTCGACCACGAGTTCGCCCTCGCGATGCCTGCGTATCGCCATTGCAGGAAACTGCCGACTACTTCTTCGGCGGCGGGAAAAGCTGCACTCCCGCCTCGTCCACCACCGTTATCGCCTTGACCGGACACGAACGCGCCGCAGCGACGATTACCGAGTCGCCGGCCCCCGCCGGGTTGATGACTTCGGACTTGCCCTCCGCGTCGAGTTGAAAAACGGCCGGCGCCGTTTCCACGCAGTCGCCGCTGCCGATGCAACGGATTTTGTTCACTGTGATCGAAAGCTTGGTCATCGCCACCTCCACGTTGTGGATGAACAATAGAATCCGCACCCGGCGCGCCGCAAGCATCCGAATGATTCGATGGCGTGCGCAATTGAATCCGCCGGCGGTACGGCTAATACTCATTCGCGATGAGCCAAATCGCCGGCACCGGTATCGACGTCATCGAAGTCGATCGCATCGAGCGCGCGCTCACGCGGCCCTCAACCGGCGAGCGCTTCCGGGCCCGCGTCTTTACCCCCGGCGAGATCAAGTATTGCGAATCGCGCGGCCGTCCCCGCTACCAGAGCTACACCGCGCGCTTCGCCGCCAAGGAAGCGACGATGAAGGCGCTTGGCACGGGATGGAACCGCAACGTGGGATGGAGCGAAATAGAAGTGGTGCGAGAGCGCGGCAAAGCGCCAACCATCGCACTATCGGGCAAGGCCGCCGCCTTCGCACAAAAGAAGCAGATAACGCGCTTTCACCTGAGCATCACCCACACTGCCGCTCAGGCCATCGCCCACGTCATCGCCGAGTCGTGATCGATGTCAAAAACGCTCCGGCCATTGCATCGCGCCA
>JBOHWI010000015.1:0-1893 GCA_050736675.1 Binatus sp. (SeqCode) | reverse complement strand
GCGTACAATCCGCCGAATTCCAGAGACACTCCGGCCGGCAGGGGCATACGCACGAGGCTCCGCTTGACCCCGTTGATCGCGGTGCCGAGATCGATGCCCTCGAGCCGCGCCGTCACGTGCACGACGGGCCGCTGGCGTTCGCGCTCGATTTCGCTGGTCTCGCCTAGAAAGTCGGTTTTCGTGACGGCCGCGAGCGGGACGCGCGCATTCGAGCTCGACTTGAGAATCACCTCCGACAATGTACTGAGGTCCTCGTGGAACGCGTCAGGATAGCGCACCCGCACGGCGACCAGGCGGTCGCCCGACAACACGCTGGTGGCGACGGTCCCTTGAATCACGGAATCGAGCGCGGTGCGGACGTCATCGGCGCTCAGTCCGTAGTGCGCCGCGGAAGTGTTATCGACGACGACCGCCTGTTCCGGAATGCTGAGCACGATTCCGTCGAAGACGTCGACCAGTCCGCGGATCGAGCGCATCCGGTTCGCCACCTGTCGCGCGGTCGCCTCGATCGTTTTTTGGTCGGGGCCGAAGACCTTGACTTCAATCGGTTGCGGAACACCCGAAAGATCGCCGATCAAATCCTGCAGCACTTGCGAGAACTCGATCGAAACTCCCGGCACCGTGTTCAGGATGCGCGTGCGAATTGAATCGACGACGGTGTCGATATCGCGTTTGCGGTCGGGTCTAAGGCGCACGGACATGTCGCCGCGATTCGACTCGGTCAGAAAGAATCCAAGCTGGGTGCCGGTGCGGCGGCTGAAGGCGGCGACCTCGGGCGTGGTTCTGAGGATCGACTGAATCGAGTCGAGCAGCGCGGTGGTGTCGGCCATCGTGCTCTGCGGCGGCGTGATGTAGTCGAGGATAAAGGCGCCTTCGTCGAGCGGCGGCAGATAGTCGGTGCCGATATTGTTGTAAACGAAGTACGCCACGAGCACCGAAACGATCGCGCCGGGAATTGCCAGCGCGGGAAAACGGACGACGGGCCGTATCGCCGTAAGAAACGCCGCCTGAATGCCGCGATAGATGCGTCCGGCTTCGCGCGCACGCCCGCGAAATCGCGCGATCGCGAGCTCCATCGCGGGCGTGAAGTAGATCGCGAGTATCAGCGAAATCGCCAGTCCTCCGCCGAGCGTTGCCGCCAGCGAGCGGAAGAAAATGCCGGTGACGCCCGAGGTGAAAACCAGCGGCCCGAATACGACGATCACCGTCATCGTCGAGGCGAACAGCGGGCGCCGAAGACTTTTGAGCGCCTGGGCCACGGCAGTCGCGGCGGACTGGCCGAGCGCGAGTTCGCGATGAATCGCTTCGATCATCACGATCGCGTCATCGATGAAAAGTCCAATGCCCGCCGCCAGCCCGCCCAGCGTCATCATGTTGAAGGTCAGCCCCACCGCCTTCATCACGATGAACGTGATTGCGACCGTACACGGCACCACGATGGCCGCGACCAGCGCGCTCAGCGGGCTCATGGTGAATGCCAGCACCACCAGCACCGACAGCGCGAGGCCGAGCACGATCGCGTCGCGCACGCTGTTGAGCGATTCGGCGACCAACTCCGACTGATCGTACGAAACCGAAAACTGGACGTCGGGATAGCGCTGACGAAACACGGCGAGGATCTGCCGCGCGTCGGCAGCGATCTGCTCGGTGTTGCCGCTTGGCCGCCGCGAAATTCCCACCAGCACCGCGGCGCCATTCTCGGACGCGGCCCGGATGTAATCTTCACGGATGCCCAGCTCAACCGAGCCCACGTCGCTGACGCGGACCGGCTGACCGCCGGCGGCGGTTAGCGGCACTGCGGCGATCTGGTCGGCTTGATGCAGGTCGGTCGTCACCACGGTCAGCAGCATGCGGTGCGATTCGTTCATCCTGCCGGCCGAAGCGATCACGTTG
>JBOHWI010000014.1:0-2667 GCA_050736675.1 Binatus sp. (SeqCode) | reverse complement strand
GCAATCCACCAAGCGGCTCGGCGTGGGGGCGGTTTTCGGTGCGCTTCTACCTGACGGCGATCCTTTTTCTGATCTTCGACGTCGAGGTGATATTCCTGTATCCGTGGGCGGTCGAACTGCGGCAGCTGGGAATGTTCGGCTTCGTCGAGGCGCTCATCTTCATCGCGATTCTGGCCGTCGGGCTGCTCTACGCATGGCAACGCGGCGCGCTCGATTGGGATTGACGGCAACCGATGTTGACGGAAAAACTGAAAGCGCGTTTCGGCGCCGAAATTCTGGACGCGCAAAGTACGCGCGACGAGGAAACTTTCACGATCGATCGCGAGCGCGCGTACGATTTCTTCCGCGCGCTGCGCGACGAGCCGGACTTTCAATTTAATTTTCTCACCGACGTGACCGCCGTCGATTGGCTCGAGCGCAAGCCGCGCTTCGACGTCGTTTATCAACTGAACTCGCTCACCTGCGGCCATCGCATCCGCGTCAAGATTGGCGTGGACGGCGCGGATCCGTGGGTCCACAGCGTGGTGGGAGTGTGGGGCGCCGCGGACTGGCTCGAGCGCGAATGCTTCGACATGTTCGGAATCGTCTTCAAGGGTCATCCCGATTTGCGGCGCATCCTGATGTACGACTCGTTCGAGGGGTATCCGCTGCGCAAGGACTACCTGTACAACAAACGCCAACCGATCGTTCCGGAGATCGACCCGGTGGTGAATCCGATTCGCTCCTCGCGCTGACCCGAGTAGCAGCAACCATGTCATTGCCCGTTCGGTGGAAAAACAAAATCGTGCCGGCGGATCCGTCCGACGAGATCATGGAACTACAGATGGGGCCGTCGCATCCGGCGTCCCACGGCACAATCAAATTCAATCTCAAGCTCGACGGCGAGCGGATTGTCGATTGCGACGTCGAGGTTGGATTCCTGCATCGCGGGTTCGAGAAGATGTGCGAGCAGGGGACCTGGACTCAATGCTTCCCGTACACCGACCGGCTGAATTACGCCTCGCCGTGCATCAACAACGTCGGCTTTGCGCTCGCCGTCGAGCGGCTGCTCGGCCTCGAGACGACCGAGCGATGCAAGTACGTGCGGATGATCATGAGCGAAGTCTCGCGCATCGCCGACCATCTGACGTGCCTGGGGATGGCGTCGAGCGAAGTCGGCGCGACGACGGTTGCGTTCTACATGCTGGAGGCGCGCGAGTTTCTCTACGATTTGATCGAGGCGGTGACCGGCGCGCGACTGACGGTGACGTGGTGCCGCGTCGGCGGCATGACGCACGACCTGCCCGCTGACTTCACGGACAGGATGAAGGCTTCATTTGCGCGGCTCGACCAGGTCCTTAGTGATTGCGACAAGCTGCTCTCGCGCAATCGCGTGTTCATCGACCGGATGGCGAATGTCGGGAAATTTTCCAGGGAAGAGGCTATTTCGTACGGGCTGACGGGTCCTCTGCTGCGCGCGACCGGCGAGTCGTACGACGTCCGCAAGGCCCATCCGTACCTGGTGTACGACAGGATGGAGTTCGAGGTGCCGGTGGGAGACCGCGGCGACAATTACGATCGCTTCAACGTGCGCTTCCAGGAGATGTATCAGTCCAGGCGGATCATCGAACAGGCGCTCGCGGAGCTGCCGGACGGTCCCGTCACGATCACCGATCCCAAAGTCGTGCTGCCCGCGAAAGAGGAGGTGTACAACTCGATCGAAGGCCTGATGAACCACTTCAAGCTGATCATGGAGGGCATCCACGTGCCCGCCGGCGAGGTTTACCAGGCGGTCGAAGGCGCCAACGGCGAGCTGGGTTTTTACGTCGTGAGCGACGGCAGCGGCCGGCCATATCGCGTGCGCGTGCGGCCCCCGTGTTTTCTCGGCATGGGTGCGCTCAACAAGATGCTGATCGGCCGCATGATCCCGGACATCATCACGACCTTCGGCATGATCAACATGATCGGCGGCGAGTGCGACCGCTAGCATTCTGAAGCCGCCGCAAGCGGCTGTCCAACTCTCCACGAGATCGAGACAGACTCATGTAGCTGTCCTTTCTGGACATACTGACGCGAATTTGAAAAAGGACGCGACTCAATCACGGCGGCGTATTTAACCCGCAAAATCCCGTTCCACTCCCCATATCGCAAGCAGCGTCGGCGAACACCAATCGGGCGATAACGGCGAGCAGGCCTTCGACGTTCCAGAGATGCAAGCCCAGCGCCGAGAAAAATCTCGCCTGAAATCAAAAATTTCATCCGTTCGTAGCACTTCCAGTTGACAGTAGGCACGATCCGGCGGTAAACACGCGGTAATTAAAATTAACCGGCTGTCAACTAAGATGTGTCGCGCGTTGAAATAAAGTGCGTAGACACAAGGAGGGTCATGAAATCAGCCAGAGCAGTTGTAATCGCAGTGTTAATGTTGCTTTGTGCGGCGCTCGTTATGGTCAGCGCCGAGGCGCAGTCGCCGTCCGCTACGCCGACCACAAGCGCTCCAGTAGGTCAGATTCCAAAAGAAGTCCCTCCGAATTGGAAGGCGAACGGATGGGATCAATCAAGTTGGACAGCATTCCGTGAACACTGCCGCGCAATATTTGCACACCCCGGCAAATTCTTACATCACGAGTGGGTAACTTGCGCGAACGTCTCGGTCGCCTTCAGCGTCGTACCCGAGCCGTCTCTGAC
>JBOHWI010000013.1:0-1674 GCA_050736675.1 Binatus sp. (SeqCode) | reverse complement strand
CCTCTTGACCGATATCTCCTTTTCAAGTATTTACGCGCCCGGCTCCTTGCGGCGCAATCGGCGGCGGCGTCAACTTTCCACAGCGCGACACATTCCTCGACGCGAAATCACTCTCCGCGGTCCGCCGATCGACGCGCGTTATGCGACGATGCTGAGCATTTTGTCTTTTATGAAGATGAATTTGGTGGGGGTTTTGCCGGCTAGGTGGCGGGTGACGGATTCGCTCTTGAGAGCGAGGTCGCGCACCTCGGATTCAGCGGTGCCGGCGGGGACCGCCAAGCGGTCGCGGACTTTGCCGTTGACTTGGACTACTACCGTCACCATTTCGTCGCGGGCCAGGTTTGGGTCGAACTTGGGCCAGGGTTCCAGATGAATCGATGAGGTATGTCCTAGCGCGCGCCAGATTTCTTCGGTGACGTGCGGGGCCATCGGGGCGAGCATCAGGATGAAGGTCTCGGCCGTGAAGCGGCCCATCTCGGCGGGCTTGAGCTTCGCGAGGTGGTTGAGGTGATCCATCAACGTTGAGATGGCGGTGTTGAAGCGCAGGCGTTCGATGTGATCGGTGACGAGCTGGATTGTTTTGTGCGCGCGCTTTAGGGTTTCTTCGCTAGGATTTCCTGCGGGGCAGCCGGCCTCGGCGTAGCGGCGCATCATCGTCCATACTCGGGTGATGAATCTTAGCGTGCCGGCGAGGCCGCTCTCGTTCCAGTTGGTGGCTTCGTCGAAGGGGCTCATGAACAGCTCCCAGAGCCGCAGCGCGTCGGCGCCGTACTTGTCGATCATCGCGTCGGGGGTGACGACGTTGCCCTTGCTCTTCGACATCCGCTGGCCGTCGGCGGCCCACACCACGCCCTGGTTGCGCAGGGCGGGAAACGGCTCGGCGAACCCGATCAGCTCCTCATCGAACATCACCTTGGTCCACATCCGCGCGTACAACAGATGCATCACGGCGTGCTCGGCGCCGCCGACGTAGAGGTCGACGGGCAGCCAGCAATCGGCGGCGCGGTGGTCGAAGGGACGCGCGTCTTCGTGTGGCGAGGCGAAGCGCAGGAAGTACCATGACGAGCATGCGAAGTCGTCGAGTGTGTCGGTCTCGCGCTCGGCCGGGCCGCCGCACTTGGGGCAGGTGGTGTTGACGAACTCCTTGACGTTGGCGAGCGGGGAGCGGCCGGTGCCCGAGGGCAGATAATCCTTCATCGGCGGAAGCAACACGGGCAGTTGGTCTTCCGGCACCGGGACGATGCCGTCGGTCTTGCAGTAGACGATCGGAATCGGGCATCCCCAGTAGCGCTGACGCGAGATCAGCCAATCGCGCATCCGGTAGTTGATGGTCGCGCGGCCGAATCCGCGTTTTTCAGCGAATCGGGATATCGCAGCGATCGCCTCCGCGGTCGTTTTGCCGTTGATGAAGCCGGAGTTAATTGCGATGCCAGGTTCGGTGAAGGCGCGATCCGCCGGCGGAGCGCCGCCGTCTACGGGCGCGGTCACGCGCGGGATCTCGAGGCCGTACTTGGTGGCGAATTCGAAATCGCGCTGATCCTCGCCGGGTGCGGCCATGATTGCGCCGGTGCCGTAGCCCATCAGGACGTAGTCGGCGATCCAGATCGGGATGTCCTTGTCGGTGAAGACGTTGTGCGCGTAGGCGCCGGTGAAGACGCCGGACTTTTCCTTGAC
>JBOHWI010000012.1:0-2822 GCA_050736675.1 Binatus sp. (SeqCode) | reverse complement strand
GCGCCAGCCTTACACAGCTATCTGCTCACGCGACCGGCGCGGGCTGCTTTGCCGGATTCGGCTCGTACGAAAACGCCAGCTTGTCGCCGTCGAGGTCCGCCGTCGCCTTGCCGCCTTTCGTCAGCTTGCCGAACAGCACATGGTCCGCCAACTCGCGCGCGATCTCGTTCTCGATCAAGCGCCCGAGTGGGCGGGCGCCGAAGCGCGGGTCGTGACCATGTTCCGCCAGCCATTTCTTCGCCGCCGCCGTCACCGTCAGCGTGACCTTCTGCTTGTCGAGGCGTTCCTGCAGCTCAGCGATAAACTTGTCGACCACCCGCTCCATGACCGGCGGACTGAGCGGCGCAAACTCGATCGTCGCCGACAGCCGATTGCGAAACTCCGGCGCGAACATCCGCTCGAGCACACCCTTCGGATTGCCCTGCCCGACTCCGCCGTGGAAGCCGATCATCGCGCGCGACAGCTCCTGCGCACCGGCGTTGGTGGTCATCACGAGGATCACGTTGCGGAAATCCGCCTTGCGCCCGTTGTTGTCGGTGAGCGTCGCGTGATCCATCACCTGGAGCAAAATATTGAACAGGTCGGGATGCGCTTTTTCGATTTCGTCCAGCAGCAACACGCAATGCGGCGTCTTGTTGATCGCGTCAGTGAGCAATCCGCCCTGATCGAAGCCGACGTATCCCGGCGGTGCGCCAATCAAGCGCGACACTGTGTGCCGCTCCATGTATTCGCTCATGTCGAAGCGGATGAACTCGACGCCCATCACCTTCGCCAGTTGCCGTGCGACTTCCGTCTTGCCGACGCCCGTCGGGCCCGCGAACAGAAACGCGCCGACCGGCTTGTCCGGATGACTCAGCCCCGACCGCGCCAGCTTGATCGCGCGCGCGACCGAGTTGATCGCCTCGTCCTGGCCGAAGACGGCCTGCTTCATGTCCTCGTCAAGCGTCTGCAAGCGCCCGCGATCCGTCGCCGACACCGTGCGCTCCGGAATCTTCGCCATCCGCGCGACCGTCCTCTCGACATCGCGCGTGCCGACCGTCACCGGTTCCGTCGCGCCCGCGCCGCGCAAATGCCCCGCGACGCCCGCTTCGTCCATCACGTCAATCGCCTTGTCCGGCAGGAAGCGGTCATTCACATATCGCGCCGACAACTCGACGGACAGTCTGATCGCCGAGTTCGTGTAGCGCACGTTGTGATGCTTCTCGTAGTACGACTTGATGCCGTTGAGGATCTGCACGGCCTCGTCCTGCGTCGGCTCGACCACATCGATTCGCTGAAACCGCCGCGCGAGCGCCTTGTCTTTGTCGAACGAGCGCTTGTATTCCTGGTAGGTGGTCGAGCCGATACAGCGCAGATCGCCCGACGCCAGCGCCGGTTTCAGCAGGTTGGACGCATCCATCGTGCCGCCAGACGCCGCACCCGCGCCGACGATCGTGTGAATCTCGTCGATAAACAAAATCCGCTTCGAGTCGCCGACCACGGCCTTGATTACGGCCTTCAGCCGCTGCTCGAAGTCGCCGCGAAAGCGCGTGCCCGCCAGCAGCGCGCCCATGTCGAGCGCGTAAATCTCGACGCCCTTGAGCGCGTCGGGCACGTCGCCCTTGTGAATCGCGAGCGCGAGCCCCTCGGCCAGCGCGGTCTTGCCGACACCGGCTTCGCCGACGAACACCGGATTGTTCTTGCGCCGGCGCAGCAGCACGTGAATCGCGCGCTCGAGTTCCTTCTTGCGGCCGACGAGTGGATCGATCTTACCCTCCGCCGCGCGCTTCGCAAGATTAATCGCGTATGTGTTGAGCGCCTTCGACGGCGACAGCTTGCGCTCGCCTTCGTCGTCGCCGCCCTCATGCTCATGACCGTCGCGCTCGACCGAATCCTTGCTGTCCGGATCTTCGTCTTCGTCGTCTTCCGCGCCCGTCTTCGTGACGCCGTGCGAAATAAAATTGATCACGTCGAAACGGGTGACGCCCTGCTCCTGCAAAAAGAAAATCGCCGGCGATTCGCTCTCGTGAAACATGGCGACCAGCACGTTGCCGCCCGTAATTTCCTGGCGCCCCGCCGATTGTACATGCAACGCCGCGCGCTGGAGCGCCCGCTGCACTCCGATCGCATAGCGCGGCGAAACTTCATCGCCCTTGGGCATCCGCTCGACCTGGTCGTCGAGGTAGTGCGTCAGCTTGCGCCGCAACGCGTCGAGGTCGGCGCCGCAATTCTTCAAAATTGTCGTCGTCGTCACGTCATGCAGCATCGCGAACAGCAGATGCTCGAGCTGGACGAACTCGTGGCGCCGGTTGACTGCTTCCGTCATCGCGAGTTGCAGCGTGACCTGCAGTTCGCGGCTGATCATAATGTTGTTATTCGATGAAGCCATCGATGCTACTGCCTGCTACTCCTTTTCCATCACGCATTTGAGCGGATACTCGGCCTGCCGCGCGAGCTCCTCGACGGTATGCGTCTTGGTCTCCGCGACCTCGTATGGATACACGCCTGCCACGCCCATGCCGTTCTGATGCACGTGCAGCATGATTCGCGTCGCGTCGGCATGCTCCTTGTGAAAGACCGCTTTCAACACTTCGACCACGAACTCCATCGGCGTGTAGTCGTCATTGAGCAAAATCACCTTGTACAGCGGCGGCTTGGCGGTCTTCGACTTGGTGCGGGTCTTGCGCTCGGTGACGATATCGCCGCCGCCGCTGCGGCCGTTGCCATCGCCGTCGGTAATTCGCGCCGAAATTTTGCGCACGAAATCCGCCATTCCACCTCCATAGCTCGGAGTGCCTCACTCCGTCTGCTAAATATAATAACAAATTTGCGGATGCCTAGTG
>JBOHWI010000011.1:0-7913 GCA_050736675.1 Binatus sp. (SeqCode) | reverse complement strand
ATTCATCGGCGCATACGGGCACAGCAGGATTATCGAGATGGTGCTCGGCTCGACGACGGAGTTCGTGCTGCGCAACTCGCCGTGTCCGGTGTTCCTCGCGCGCTGAAGTTTCTCGGGCTCGATTTTTTCGATGAAGCAGAACATCTACGATGACCCGCAATTCTTCGCGGGCTACAGCAAACTGCGCCGCCATGAGAGCGGTCTCAACATGGCGGTGGATCAGCCTGCGATGCGCTCGCTGATTCCGCCGCTCAACGGCAAACGCATGCTCGACCTCGGTTGCGGCTTCGGCAAGATGTGCCGCTATGCGATCGAGTCCGGCGCCGCGAACGTGGTCGGCGTGGACATCTCGACCAGGATGCTCGCGAAGGCGCGCGAGGACACCGCCGATTCGCGCATCAGCTATGTTCGATCCGCGCTTGAAGAGCTGAGCTTCGCGCCGGCCAGCTTCGACCTCGTCGTGAGTTCGCTCGCGCTTCATTACGTCGAGCGTTTCGATTCGGTCTGCGCGAACGTCAAGTCGTGGCTCGTCGGCGGTGGCGCTTTTGTGTTCTCCGTCGAGCATCCGATGGTGACAGCGTTTCCGGTTGGCCAATACCTCGGACCACGAGGCGATAAGGATCACTGGATAGTCGACAACTACAAGATCGAGGGAATTCGTCACACGCAGTGGTTCACCGACGACGTCATCAAGTACCATCGCAGTGTCGAGACATACGTCAACACGCTGCTAGACAAAGGCTTCACGATTGCGAGGCTGCTCGAGCCCGAGGCGACCGCGGATGCGATTCGCGAGCGTCCCGAGCTGCGCCAGGAGAGTCGGTGCCCGACGTTCATGATGATCTCCGCGCGATCGTAGTTACGCTTGCGGTTCTTCGGTGCGCTGGCGGATGAAGCGGCCGAGCACCAGGCGCATCGTTTCGATCGGCTGTATCCCGATCATCGGGAAGTCGCCCAGGATAAACGTCGGATAGCCGAGCGCGGAGAACTCGTCCGCTTCGCGCTTGTGCCCGGCTATGCGCGCGCTCATCGCGCCGGTGTCCAGCACGGTGCGGAACTTCGATCGATCAAGGCCGGCGCGTTCCGCAATCGCGTCGAGCACTTCGGGATCCGCGGGATCGGCGCCCTCGTCGAAAGCGGCGCGAAAGACCGCGTCGTGATACGCCGGGAATACGCCAGCATCGCGCGCGACTTCCGATCCTTGTAGCGCGGCGGTCGAATCGATCCAGCTCGGCGGCGGCGCGACGCGAATACCCGTTTCCGCCGCGACGAACAGCACCTTCTGCCGCTCGCGCTCGCCCAGCACGCGCCCCGGTTTGGCGCGAAAATCGCGCGCTGCGATCGGCACGCCTTTCCACAGCGCCTCGAAACCGAGTTCGTCTTCGAGCGGGGTGACGATGCGCCACGCGATGTAGCAGAGTGTCGAGGCGTAGTCGAAGTAGATTGGAATCCGAATCCGGCTCATATCAGTTGCGCTGAGCGGATCATCGCTTGTCGGCGCGACGGCTGCAATTGGCGCTTGCGTGGCCCGCGGCACGCGCACATTGTTGATTCACAATGGCTTCAAATCGTCGTCCGGTTCTGAAATTGGGTGTGGTTGATTTCGGCGTCGAGACCGCGACGCTGCCCGGAGGCGTGCAAGTCGATCTCGCGGTCATCCGCCACCCCGGCGCGAGCGCGATCGTCGCGATGTACCCCGACATGACGATCGCGATGCTGCGTCAGTATCGCCACACCGTCGGTGGCTGGATGTGCGAGATTCCCGCTGGATGCCGCAACACCGGCGAGGACCCGCTCCAATGCGCACGGCGCGAACTCGGCGAAGAGGCGCAGGTCGCGGCCGCGCGATGGGACCATCTCGGGTCGGTCATCACGGTTCCGAGTTTCTGCGACGAGCGAATCGAGCTCTACCTGGCGCGCGAGCTGTCGGCCGGAGCGGGGAAGCTCGATCACGACGAAGTGATTACGGTCAGCCGCGTGCCGTTCGACGAAACGTTCGCGATGATTCGCCACGGCGAGATCGTGGATGCAAAATCGATCGTCGCGCTCTATCGCGCGCGCGACTTTCTCGAACACGAGGGCTGCGGCTGAGGAGCTATCATCGTGGCAATCGAAGTATTAGGCGTCGAGCATATAGATCTGACGGTGAACGATGTCGCGCGGGCGCGTGTCTTCTACGACAAAGTGCTCGGTGAACTCGGCTTTCGAAAATACGAGGGCGCCGACTACATTCACTGGGCCAACGCGCAGATGACGCTCGCGATTCGTGACGCGTCAGCCGCGAACCGCAACGGTCGCTTCGACCGCTACCGAGTCGGACTTCATCACCTGGCGTTTCGAGCGCGCGCGCGCGCCGACGTCGATGCTTTCCACGGCTTCCTGGTGCGCGAGAAGATCGCGGTGCTCGACGCGCCCGCCGAGTATCCGCAATACGGTGAGAACTATTACGCGTTGTTCTTCGCCGATCCCGACGGGATGAAGCTGGAACTGGTGCACTATCCCTGGGGTTACTGGCGAAGGGTGCAGACCGAGGGTCACGACCCGCGGCCGCGTCGCGATTCAAAGTAGAGGCGGGACGATTGATCCGCCCGAGGCATACGCGGTCGATCCTGAGTCAGGCAGGAGCCGCGCTATCTGGCGCATCCGATACGTATGAACGGCGCATTGCGCCGCGCATCGCTTACTGGATGACTACTTCGTCCGGAAAGAGAAAGGTGGTGGCGCCGTCATCGAATTGCACCAGGTACATGCGCCGGTCCAGATTATTTACCTCACGGATGATCCGTGGTTGTTCGCTGAATCGGCTGCGCCCTTCGTGGTCGCGCACCGGTCGCTGCAACTTGCAATGCTTTCCGATCAGTCTTTCTGTGTTTACACTCGTCATCATATTTCTACCCCTCCTCAGCCTCCCATCACCCAAGCCCGATTATCATTCTAGCAAGCTTCGGGCCCAATATTTAGACGCTCAGAGAACATCCATGTTTCATTTATCCAGAGCTGTTGAAAACCACGCGAACCAACGACTTTCCTGTCCGGCAACAAAACTCGAGCATCGCGCGCTCCTTTCGCCTTAGCCATTCGCGAAATGGCGATGCCCGAATTCGGGCATCTTCCCGACGGATTCAGGTCATGATACGCAGGGTTTGGCGCGAAAACAATTGCGAAAATTCGCGTTTTCCAGAGATCGGAAAAAAGGGATAGTGCCCGGGGAAAATTGCTCAGATGCCTACGATTTATCCGCTCATAATGGGCCGTCGCGCGATGCTCGCGACCGAGCACTACCTTTCCGCAGCCGCCGGTGCGCGAATGTTCGCTTGTGGCGGCAATGCTATCGACGCTGCCATCGCTGCAACATTCGTCGAGGGCGTCGTCAACCCGCACATGCACACGATCGGTGGCGAAGCACCGATGCTGATTTATTCCGCATCTGCCCGACGCGTGGTGGCGATTAACGGCAATATGACGGCGCCCGAACGCGCGACTATCGCCCACTTCCGCTCGCTCGGCATCGAGCTGATTCCCGGTGCCGGCCTGCTCGCAGCCGGCGTTCCCGCTGCCTTCGACGCGCTGGTAACGGCGATCCGGGATTTCGGAACCAGGTCGCTGGCCGACGTGCTCGAGCCGGCGCTGCAACTCGCGGGCGACGGGTTTCCGATGCATGTGGGATTGTCGGGTGAGCCGGCCGGTGCCGACGACGCCGTCGCAGGCGCGGGCGCGTCCATCCGCAGCAACGCCAAGCGCTTCCTCACCAAGTGGCCTTCTTCGGGGCGTGTGTATCTGCCGGATGGCAAAGTCCCGCAGCCCGGAAGCGTGCTGAAAAATCCGGCGCTCGCAAATTTTTTCAAGCGGGTGCTCGAGGCCGAGTCGGCCGCGAAGAATCGCGGGCGCGAAGCGGGCCTCGACGCCGCGCGCGAGCGCTTTTATCGCGGCGACATCGCGCGCGATATCGTCGCGTGGTCCGACGCCAACGGTGGCATCCTCGCCGCCTCCGACCTTGAGCGTTACACGACGCGAACCGAAACTCCCGCGAGTGCGGACTATCGCGGCGTCACCGTGTTCAAGTGCGGGCCGTGGTCGCAAGGCCCGGTCTTTCTGCAGCAGCTTAAGTTGCTCGAAGGCTTCGACCTTGCCGCGATGGGCCACAACTCCGCCGACTACATCCACAACGTGATCGAGGCCGCCAAGCTCTCTTTCGCCGATCGTGAGGCTTACTACGGCGATCCTGAATTTATCGACGTGCCGCTCGATGGACTGCTCAGCGAACGCTACGCCGCGATTCGTCGCGAGCTTATCGACTGCGCTCATGCTTCGATGGATCAGCGGCCAGGCGATCCGGTTGCGATGAGGGCATTGTGCGACGCGCCAGCATCCGGCGCGCGTCCATGGGGTGCGGGCACGATTCACGTCACAGCGGCTGACCGCGACGGCAATATGATCGCCGTCACGGCGAGCGGCGGATGGATTCCCAGCTCGCCCGTGATCGACGCGCTGGGCTTTCCGCTCGGCACGCGGATGCAGACTTTTTATCTCGACGAGCACCATCCCAATGCGCTCAAGCCGGGCAAGCGCCCGCGGACCACGCTGTCGCCGTCGCTCGCGATGGTGAAGGGCGAGCCGTACCTCGCATTCGGCACGCCCGGCGGCGATCAGCAGGATCAATGGACGCTGCAATTTTTCCTGAACGTGGTGGATTTCGGGATGGACCTGCAGGAGGCAATCGAGGCGCCCAAGTTTTCGACGCCGCATTTTCCCTCGACGTTCTATCCGCACGGCAGCCGGCCCGGCGTGGTGCGGATCGAGGATCGAATCGCCGCAAATGTGCGCGACGCACTCGCCGCGCGCGGTCACCAGATCGAAGTCCGTCCGCCGTGGTCCGAAGGTCATGTGCTCGGCGTGCAAATCAACACCAAGACCGGCGTGCTCTCAGGCGGCGCCGACCCGCGCGGCCAGGCCGCGCCAGTAATGCCCGCGCAAGTGATTGGCTGGTGAGGAATCAGGGAAGGGAAAATCACTTCATCTAATGTGAAACCCGCAGTGGGTTTCACGCTTCCTTCGGCAGGGGTGCCCCCTGTACCCATTTGAAAGATGCGGGCGGAGTTTACCCCTGAGTACTCGTAGGATCCCTGTTAGAACTTGTTTTCGGGTCATTCTACAGCGAAGCGAAGAATCCCGGTTGGCCGGAGAGCGGCAATTTATACTACCGGTTGTGGTTCTGAGAGGAGCACACCACCTTCGGTGGGTTCGTTCCGTCATTTATTTTCAGAGAAGCGACAGTTGCCCGAGGCGCCGAGCGACGGCGGATTATCCTGACTGTTGCGCATATCCCATTACGTAGCATGTCTGGAGCGCATTGTTCAGGCTGAACAGTTCATCCCTGAACTTTTTGACCAGTGTCGATGTTCAACTCGGAGACTAAGCGGATCGGGACTTGAGGATCGCTCGCGCCGGCCGCGGCGCTCGCCTGGGCGCACCGCGGCGGCGGTCGAGGAGCAAGTGCTGCGGCTGCGGCGCGAGGTGCGCAACTGTTGGGGTGGGCGCAAGCTGGCGCGCCGGCTGGTAATCGAGGGCGGCCCCAAGCTCGCGCCGAGCACCATCACCGGCGTTCTGCGTCGCGCCGGGCTGCTTGACCATGGCGCGCCCGCGCCGCGCCCCTTTAAGCACTTCGAGCGTGAGGCCCCCAACGAGCTGTGGCAGATGGACTTCAAGGGCCACCTGCCGACGATTCGCGCCACTGTCCGCTGCCATCCGCTGACCGTGCTCGACGACCACTCGCGCTTTTCGCTGGCGCTCAAGGCCTGCGCCGACGAGCGCGACCAGACTGTGCGCAACGTGCTGACCGAGACGCCGCGATGCTGATGGACAACGGTTCGCCCTGGGGCGCGACCGGCGCTCAGCCTTTCACCAGCTTTAGTCTGTGGTTGATCCGGCTGGGCATCCGCGTCGCTCACGGCCGTCCTTATCATCCGCAAACCCAGGGCAAGGATGAGCGCTTTCATCGTACGCTCAAGTTCGAATTCCTGCGCAACTTCAACTTCGTCAGCCTTGAACACTGCCAGCGCGAGTTCGACGCCTTTCGCGACCGCTATAACCTGGTGCGGCCGCACGATGCGCTGGGCCTCGATCCTCCCGTATCCCGTTATCGCCCTAGTCCAATTCTGTTCCCTGAATCCCTGCCCCCCATCGAGTATCCCCCGCACCTCGAGGTCCGTAAGGTCCAGGCCGAGGGTTGGTTCAGCTATCGCGGCCAACTGTTCCGCCTCTCCAAGGCCCTGCGCGGCTTCCCGGTTGCCCTGCGCCAATCCGACCTTGGCGATTCCCTGCGCGACGTCCTCTTCTGTCACCAACCCGTCTCCACTATCGATCTCAATCACCCTCATCTCGATCAATGATCTCTACTCAAAATGTGTTACCTATCTCCTCACACGTTCCGTTACCTATGTCCCCCGCACAAACACCCGCGCGGGAAGGGGAACCGGACGCGGGATGCCGGGATAATGGCACAGAGCGGAGCGGGTTTGCAGAGGCGGCGAAGGCCGTGATAATTGCAGAGGCTTGGTACCCGGAGGTCTCTTATGATTCAGAACGTGAAGAAGATTCTCGCGCCGATCGACTTTTCGGTCCACTCGATGGAGGCGATGCGCGGCGCGATGGAACTGGCGAAAGACGTCGGCGCCGAAGTTCACCTGATGCACGTCATCGCGCCGCATCACAGCTTCATCCCGCTGCCGTTGGAGTCGAATGCCGAGCAGAGCCGCGAGCTGGCGCGGGAAGCCGCGATGCTCGAGCAGGCGGAACAGGAACTCGCGCGTATCAAGAAGGATGACTTCGGCGACTCAAAAAAGGTCTACACGTTTTCGGTGGTTGGCCATCCGGTGCAGAAACTCGTCGAATACACCAAGGAACAGGCGATCGACCTGATCGTCATGTCGACCCACGGACGCAGCGGCGGCGCGCATCTTATGATCGGCAGCGTGACCGAGAAGATTGTGCGCAACGCGCCGTGCTCGGTGCTGGTCTTCCGTCAGCGCAAGGCGTAAGGCAACAGATCCACAAATTTTCCGGCGGTCGCATGCGCTTGACGCGCGCGGCCGCCGGCTTCTTATCAGGCGATCCAGGCATGGACCTCGACACGAATCGCGTGCGCGAAGTCTGCATGAGTTGATTGCGGCATCGTCGAGAATCCATCTAGACCGCACCTGCCGACAGTTCCTCGCCAAGATGTATTAGCCTTGCTGATAGTACCATCGGCAAGCCGTTAGCTCGCAGGTTCTGGCCAATCAAGCCCGAGAGGCATCAGCCGACAGGCGGCCAGCGGCGTCGGAGAGTGTGGTTCTCGAGCAGGGCGGGCGAGCGCGATCCGAGCAAATGATAAGGGCCAGGAGGATTGCTCCACCCGGCCCGTAGCCAACCGGGAAAAGGGGGGCAAACCCCGGCCAGCACTCGTATTGTACCCAAGTGCCAGCATCTTGCAACCATGGCTAGGGGGCCCGATTGCCCGCTCATCCGCCGCAAGATAACCGGCTCCGGCCAGCGAGTCTGAGATCGTCAGACTTGGCCGCCGCCGAGCGCGGGAATGAAATGCACTTCGCTGTTCTGGTTAACGGTGTCGAGGACGCCGCCGGTTGCGATTTCGCCGTCGATTGACACTGCGATCGACAGCCGGATGTCTCCGTCTTCCAGCAACTGTCCATCGATTCCCGGGAAGCGCTCGCCGAGATTGCGCACCAGTTCGCGAATGGAGCTTCCGGCGACGTCAACGCGCTCGATACCGCCGGTGAATTTGCGTAGCAGTGCGGGAATCACAACCGTCGGCATTGCGAAATAAAGGGCGAGCGATTAGGCCCGCTCAATTCGATCACCACTGATCAATCCGCCGCGGCGGAATGTTGTGTCGAGCCGCGATGCTTCAGCAT
>JBOHWI010000010.1:0-9997 GCA_050736675.1 Binatus sp. (SeqCode) | reverse complement strand
TACCAGAAGCATCGACGCGCATGTTCCGATTGGCCCAGGCGATCCATCAGTTGTGCGACGGTAATGCGACGCAACGCGCCGCCGCCGAATCGTCTCATCGCGAGCATCCGAAGTCCGCCGCGCATAACGCTCACTCGTTCTGCGGCACTGAGATGCCGGTAGCCGAGCAGCGCCGCCGTCATGTGCAGAGGTCCGGGCAGTCGCGCCGTTTTCAGCATCGCACTCTGTCCGGGGCCCACGAGCATTTCGATTTCTAGATCCTCGTGAAACACCAACTGGTCGTAGGCGCCGATCCGCTTGAGGAAATCGAGCGTCTCGCCGTAACAGCCCATCAGCACGTGCTGACCGTTGTCGACGAAGTCTCCGGTGTCGGGATCGGTGAACGAATAGGCGCGCCCGCCGAGCGCGGGTTTTCCTTCGAGCACCGTGACCCGCACGCGGCGCTCGGCAAGGGCAACCCCGGCGCTGAGTCCCGCGAATCCGGCGCCGATAACGACCGCGTCTTTTTTATCAGAGGACATTTATCCGCGTAGCGCGCCGAAACGACCTTCCGCCCACGCGCGGCCGACGAGGTAGAGCTTGTGCGGCGCGGACAGGCTGTGGCGGCGGTCGAGCACGCGATAGTTCGACTTGATGATTCGTTCGAGCAGTGCGGCGTAGATGAGCCGCATCGCCTCCGCCGTCAGCAACGTAGCGCGATCTTCGGGAGCGAGCGCACTCTGGGCCGCCGCGTAGAGTTCCTGCGCGCGACGCGCCTCGAAGTCCATCAGCCCGACGAAGTTCGCCGAGTACACGCCGCCGAGAATCTCTTGCTCGGTGACGTTGAATCGCGCCAGATCTTCCAGCGGAATATAAATCCGGCCGCGCTCGGCGTCTTCGCGAACGTCGCGCAGAATATTGGTCAGTTGAAGTGCGAGCCCCAGATTCTCGGCGTACAATTTCGCCGACGGATTGCGGTAGCCGAAAATCTCGATGCAGATGAGGCCCAGCGCCGACGCGACCCGATAGCAATACGGCCGCAACTCCTGCCAGGTCTGATAGCGCTTGCGCGAGAGGTCCATCTCGACGCCGTTGATGATTTCCTCGAACAGCTCGCGCGGAATCTTGAATCGCCGCGCGCTGTCGGCGAGCGCCCGCGAAAGAGCGCGGGTCGGCGTGCCCGCATACACGCGATCGAGTTCCTCGCGCCATCGCTTGAGCAGCAGCGCCGGCTCGCGAATCGATTCGTCATCGGCGATATCGTCGATGAAGCGACAGAACGCATAGACCGCGTGCAGCGCGCGGCGCCGCTCGGGCGGCAGCAGAATGAACGCGTAGTAAAAGCTCGACCGCGAGCGCCGCGTGACTTGCGCGCAGCGCTCGTAGTCGGCGTCGAGCGACGCGACGTTGCGCCCGTTCGCTTCTTGCATGCCGGTGGCGCCGTCAGACTTCAAGCCGTCCACGAATCGCGCTCCATCCGAGTTTCAAGTAGTCGAGTTTCGCCAATTCCGGACGCAGCCGGAACACGTCGTAGTTGACGCGATCGATCGCGCGCAATATCGCCAGGCCGCCGCCCGCGAACATCACGATGTCGCGCCGCAGGCGCTTGTCCACGCGCTTGTGCAATTCTCCACCCTCGACCAGCATCGCGCGCGCGACGCCCGTTTCATGACGCATCAGCTCGATGAACTCGCGCGACGACGTATGCGCCGCCAGGTCCGCCGGCGTCACTCCGAAGCGCTCCATGTCGCGGCGTGGAAAATAGATTCGTCCTTTGTCGAGATCGACCGCAACGTCCTGCCAGAAGTTGGCGAGCTGCAATCCGCTGCAGACGAGGTCCGACAGGTGCTGCCGCTCGGCGTCGCGATAGCCGAACAGGTAAAGCACCAGACGCCCGACCGGATTCGCCGAATAGCGCGAGTAGCCGAGCAGATCGTCGAGCGTGTCGAAACCTTTGAAGTCCACGTCGGAGCGAAACGCCGTCAGCAGATCCTTGAAGGGTTCGCGCGGAATCTCGAAGCGGCGCACCGTATCCGCGAGCGCAACAAACACCGGATGCCGCGGCGCGCCCGCGTACGCCAGGTCGAGTTGGCGCTCCCATTCGTCGAGCATCCCGCGGTCGTGATGCTCGTCGGCAAAGTCGTCGGCCATCCGCGCGTACGCGTAGATCGCGTACATGTGCGGACGCATCTCGCGCGGCATCAGCCACGACGCAACGGTGAAATTTTCGTAGTGCGACTTTGCCAGCCGCGCACAGAATTCGAACGCCCCCGGGACGTCGAACAATCCCGCCGGCATCGACGCGTCCGGCACCGCATTGGCGGCGTACGACGTTGCTTCGCCCTGCACGTTGGCCCGCGCGCTTGCCATCGTCCTCAGGCCGCGACCGGCCGTGCTCCGATAAGTTCGCGCGCCGCGGCTCGCGCCCATCCGTCAAGCTCGAGCAAGTCTTCAATCGTTCGCGCCGCAGGATTGGGATGCCGCTGCATGACTGTCTCGATATGGCGCGGGATGTCCATGAAACGCACGCGCCCCGCAAGGAAGCCCGCCACCAGTTCCTCGTTGGCGGCGTTGAGACACGCGGGCATCGTGTTCCCCGCGGCGAGCGCATCATACGCCAACCGCAGACACGGGAAGCGCCTGAGATCGGGTTCTTCAAATGTCAGCCGCGAATTTTCCGCCAGCGACAGCGGCTTCAGATGCGTCAGCGGCAGCCGCTCGGGATACGCCAGCGCGTAGGCCACCGGAATGGCCATGTCGGGAATCGCCATCTCCGCGATTACCGAGCCGTCGATCATTTCCACCATCGAATGAATCACGCTCTGCGGATGAATCACCACCGAGACTTCGTTCGCCTTCAGGTCGAACAGCCAGCGCGCCTCGATCACCTCGAGTCCCTTGTTCATCAGCGTCGCGGAATCGATCGTGATCTTGCTGCCCATCACCCACGTCGGATGCTTGAGCGCCTGCTCGACCGTGATCGTCTCGAAACTATCGGCCGGCAGCTCGCGGAACGGTCCACCCGAGGCGGTTAAAATGATCCGCTTCAACGACTCGCGCCCGCGACCTTCCAGGCATTGAAAAATTGCGTTGTGCTCGCTGTCCACCGGCAGCAGCCGTACGCGATTCTCGCGCACCGCCGCCGTGATCAGCTCGCCCGCGATGACCAGCACTTCCTTGTTGGCAAACGCGATGTCCTTGCCGGCTCTGATCGCCGCCAGCGTCGGCTGCAATCCCATCGCGCCGACCAGCGCCGACATCACCAGCGTCGCCTCCGGATGCGTTGCCACTGCGATCGCACCGTCGAGTCCGTGCGCGATCGCCACCCGCTGTGCGCCGAGGCGCGTCGTCAAATCGCGCGCAAACTCGGGCGTCGCCACCGACACGAGTTCGGGACGAAACCGCTTCACTTGCTCAGTCAGCAGATCGAGGTTGCGTCCCGCCGCCATCGCGACGACGCGAAACCGGTCGCTGAATCGCCCGACCACGTCCAGCGTGGTGACGCCGACCGATCCGGTCGAGCCGAGAATTGATATTTCTTTCATCGCAACCCGCTCAGCGCGGCGCCGTCTCCGCCAGCCGCTTTCGGAAGCGGCCGAGCGCCATCAACGGAAAGTAATGCGCATACATGTGGTAGCGAAGATAAAAGTGATTGGGGAATCCATTGCCGGTCGATTCTCGCTCGTCCCAAGCGCCTTCGTCGTTCTGCCGCTCTGAGAGCCACTGCGCGCCACGCATCGCGTGTTCGCCGATCCCCGCCTCGCCCGCGATCAATCCGATCAGCGCCCACGCCGTCTGCGACGCGGTGCTGGTTCCGCGGCCGTGCCACGCCGGATCCTTGTCCGACAGCGGGCTCTCGCCCCAGCCGCCGTCCGGATTCTGTTTCGACTTGAGCCAGGCGACCGAGCGCTTGATCCACGGCTCGTCGATATCGACGCCGATCGCGCGCAGGCCCGACAGCGCCGATGACGTGCCGTAGATAAAATTGATGCCCCAGCGCCCCCACCATCCGCCCGCCGGCGACTGATTTTTCTTGAGCCACGCGATCGCGCGTTTCGCCACCGGATGATCGGTGCGATAACCCACCGCCCCCATCATCTCGAGCACTCGCCCGGTCAGGTCGGGGCACGACGGGTCCGTCACCGCCTCCACGTCGGCGAGCGGCAGATGATTAAGCCAGGTGGAATTGTTGTCGGCGTCGAACGCCGCGAAGCCGCCATCCTTCGATTGCATCCCCATTACCCAGTTCGCGCCGACACGAATCGCGCGTTCTCTGGCGGCGGCATCGTCGGCTTTCGAGTCCGCCATCACCGACAGGATCACCGCCGAATCGTCCACGTCGGGATACCGATCGTTGTAAAACTCGAACGCCCATCCGCCTGGCTCGAGCTCGGGACGCTTTACCGACCAGTCGCCCTTTTTGAAAATCTGGTGATCGATAAGCCACCGCGACGTCTGCTTCAGCGCCGGATGGTCGCCCGGCAGTCCCGAGTCGAGCAGAGCGCGCCCCGCGAGCCCCGTGTCCCAGTTGACCGACACGCACGGCATGTACATGTCGTAGTCGCCGAAATGCCATATCAGCTCGTGCGAGGCCTCGATCGCCCGCTTCAACACGGGATGGTCGTTGCGGTAGCCGTTGGCTTTCAGAGCCATCGCGCTCAGCAGGTAGCACGGCTCGATTCCGCCCCACGAGCCGTTGGCCTCCTGATGCTCGAGCAGCCAATTTTCCGTGTGGCGCAGCGCGCGCGCGCGCAACGATTTAATATTGTGTCGATCGTAGAACCGCAGCGCCTTGTCCGCGAGGTTGAGTGCGCTGCGCAGCGACAGCATTTTCTTGCCGCGCGGCTGTTTGAACTTCGTGAAATGGGGCGGCTCGATGTAGAGTTCGAGCACTCCGCGCTGGTAGTCGATCTTTTTCTCGGGCCGCGCCGCCTGCAGCATCATCAGTCCCATCAGCGTGCCGCGCGCCCACGAGCCGAGCTCGTAAATGTTGAACGGGAACCAATTCGGGAAAAGCGAAATTTCCACCGGCAGCGCAGCAGTTGCGTCCCAGGTGATCTGGCCCATCGACGCCAGGTAAAAGCGCGCCAGCGTGCCGCAGTTCACGATGCCGCCCTTCGACAAAATCCAGCGCCGGGCCGCCGCCAGCGCCTCGTCGCCCGCGCGCATGCCGGTAAGCTTCAGCGCAAAATAACTTTCGATCGTCGTCGACAGATATCCTTCGCCGCCTTGATAAAGCGCCCAACTTCCTTCCGCGCTCTGAGTGTCGAGCAGATGCTTCTTGAGGCGCGCCTCGGTCTCGACGTCAACCGTGTCCATGAAGTGGTTGAAGATGATGAACTCCGCGTTCATCTCCGCGTTCGCCTCGAGCGGCGCGTGCCAGTAACCCTCGGGCTTCTGCAGCGCGAGCAGCGCGCGCTGTGCGCGATCGACGGTGTAATCGATCTTCGCCACGAACTCGTCATGCGGCGACATCGCAGCCGCCGTGTTCCCAATTTCAATTGCCTGAGTCATGTTTCACCCTTCAAGGAATCACGGCGCATTTCAGAACCACTCCGCGATCGAGCATCTCGAACACTTGCGCCAAATCGCCGAGCCGCATTCGCGCGTTGACGATCGCGCCCGCGTTCAGCCTCCGCCCCGCCAGCAATTCGCAAGCGCGCCGTACGTCGCGCGGCCGAAAATGAAACGGCGCCATCAGCGTCAGGTTGTCGTAATGCATCAGCCGCGTGTCGACCCTCAGCGTCGTGCCCGCCGGACATCCGCCGAAGAAAACCACTCGTCCTCCGCGCCGCACGCGCGCCACTGCATCCTGCCATCCCTCGACGTGTCCCGTGCACTCGATCACCAGGTCTGGGCCGAAGCCGCCGTTGAGCCGCGCGATCTCTGCGGCCGCATCGACGGCGCGCGCATCGACGGCGCGGTCCGCGCCCAAATCCCGCGCCCATTTCAAACGCTCCGCGCCGCGCCCCACGACCACCACCTCGCGCACGCCCGCGGCTTTCAGCACCAGCATGTGCAGCAGGCCGAATGCGCCGCCGCCGATGATTACGACCGTCTCGTTTTTTTCGGGTCGCGCCATTTCATTCGCATGAATCACGCACGACAGGGGTTCGAGCAGCGCGGCTTCCTCGAACGGAAGATCCGCCGGCTTGATAAACGTGCTGCGCGCGACGACGTGCGCCGGCAGCAGCAGCATGTCCGCGTAGCCGCCGTGCACCATCCGCCCGACCGCGTCGGCGCAAAGATTTTCCTGCCCATGCTGGCAGTAGAAACAAATTCCGCATGGCGCAGTCGGCGCCGCCATGATTTCGTCGCCGGCCTTGAACGCCGTTACGCCCTCGCCCGCTTCCACCACCACGCCCGAAAACTCATGCCCGAGCGGCATCGGAAGGTCCCACAGCGGATGTCCGCGCCGAAATGTCTTCAGATCGGTGCCGCAACTCAGCGCGCATCGAACTTGAATCAGCAATTCGCCCGGTCCCGGACGCGGCGCCACGTAGTCGCGCAATTCGAGGCGCCCCGGCTCGACCAGCACCGCCTGGCGCGAACGCGTCCCTGCAACCTGCTCCGCTGCGTCCACCGCGCTCACAGCTTGCGCTCCACGACGAATGTTGCGATCTGCCGCAGCGCGTCGGCGCGATCTCCGAATCCTTGCAGTGCGCGATGCGCCCGTGTCTCCAGCTCGCGCGCCAGATCCATCGAGCGCTCGACCCCCAGGATCGACGGATACGTCGCCTTGCCGCGCTCGCCGTCCTTCTGCGTGCGCTTGCCCATCTCCTCGGGCGTGCCTTGAACGTCGAGCAAATCATCGACCACCTGAAACGCCAGCCCGAGCGCCCGCGCGTATGCGTCGAGCGACTCGATTTGCGACTCGCTCGCGCCGCCCAGCCGCGCGCCGCCGCGCACCGACGCCAGGAACAGCGCCCCGGTCTTCTTGCCGTGCAGCTCTTCGAGCTCCTCGACCGTTTTCGACCTGCCCTCGCCGAGCAGATCGATCACCTGCCCCGCGACCATCCCGCTCGATCCAGCCGCGGTCGCAAGCTCCGCGACCGTTTCGAGCACGAGCGCCGGCGACGACGCGCTCCCGTCCGCTGACCGCGCGAGCACCTTGAATGCGTCCGTCAGCAGCGCGTCGCCCGCGAGCGTCGCGATCGCTTCGCCATAGACTTTGTGATTGGTCGGACGCCCGCGCCGCATGTCGTCGTCGTCCATGCACGGCAGATCGTCGTGAATCAGCGAGTAGGTGTGAATCATCTCGACGGCGCACGCCAGCCCCATCGCCGCCTCGACCTTGCCGCCGACCGCCTCGCACGACGCCAGCACCAGTACCGGCCGCAGCCGCTTGCCGCCCGCCAGCAGCGAGTAGCGCATCGCCTCATAAAGGCGCGCCGCTGCGCCGGTCGGTTCCGCGACGCTTTGCTTGAGCGCCCGCTCAATCAGCTGCGCGCGCTCCTTCAAATAGCTGTGCAAGTCGAACACCTATCGTCTCTGGTCAGGATGCCCGGCGATGCCTTTGTGAAACCGGGTTCTCGGGTTTTTCCGCGCGCGAAGATATCCCGCATCGCGCGGTTCACGGTTAGATGCGCGATATCTCACGCCACGTAATGCCGCACCATCCGCCACGAGTCCTTCAGGTTCTGGCCGAACTCGAGTGCCACCGTCCCCTCGAAGCCCGAATGCAGTTTGCAGTCGCGGCAGCGGAAATCCTGCTTGGTTCGGTAGTATTCCCAATCCGTCGCCGCGTGCATGTCGTCGAACGTCTTGTAATGCCCGTTAGTGATCAGGTAGCACGGGCCCTTCCATCCCTGTGGATTGCGCGTCACCGTCGTCCACGGACTGCATTGCAGGTCCCGCTTGCCGACCAGGTAGTCCAGGTAAATCGGCGTGTTGATAACCTTGTAATCGTTCGCCAGGTCGCGGACCTTGAAGAACTTCGCGGGCATCTCCTCCTTCCTGAGATACTCGTCGTCGTTCTGCAGTACCTGGTAGTGATAGCCGGGACTCAGCAGCATCCCGTCGACGCCCAGGCTCGTCAGGTACTTGATCATGTCCTCGAGCTCCTGGCCGCTGGTCTCGCGGAACACCGTCGTGTTGGTCTGCACGCGGTAGCCCTTCTCCTTCAGCATCTTGATCATCTTCACCACGATGTCGAAATGCCCCTGCCTGTCGGTCACGCGATCGTTGGTCTCGCGCATCCCGTCGAGGTGCAGGTTGAAGCTGAGATACGGACTCGGCGGCACCTGCTTGACGAATCGCTCGAGCAGAATCGCATTCGTGCAGATCATGACGTGACGCTTCTGATCCTCGATCAGTCCCCGCGTCAGCGCCGCGATATGCTTGTACATCAGCGGCTCGCCGCCGCAGATCGAGACGATCGGCGCGCCCGCTTCCTCGGCCGAATGCAGCGCCTCTTCCAGCGGCATCATGTCCCGAATCGTGTCCTTGTACTCGACGATTCGCCCGCATCCGATACACGCCAGGTTGCATGCATGCAGCGGTTCGAGCATCAGCACCAGTGGAAAATATTTTTCGCCCGCCCGTTTCTTGGCGCTTATGTAGCGGCCCAGATCGATCATCTGTCTCAGCGGAATGCGCATACTCGTGCGTTCTCCTGGATTTAGTTGAAGAGAGTTAGGCGGCCGGCGCGCCGCCCTCCGATGTAGATGTCCCCGACGGACCGAACAACCACTCACCCACCATCGCCACCGACCCTTCGGGGTCGATCGCATTTTCTCCCATAAACAAATATTCGATCAGCAATCCATTCAGCGCCGACAGCAAGAACGCCGCCGCCGACTCCGGCGTCGTCGCCGAGCGCCGCGAGCAGATGCCCTTCTGCTGCGCGCTCGCGATCAGTTCGATCAGCATCGCGCGATATCCGCCGTAGAGCTTCAGCACCTGTTCGTTGAGACTCTCGGACAGTCGCTGGTCGTGGAGCATCTGCGCCAGGAAAAAACGCACCGAGCTCGCGTTGTCGCGTACGAACGCCAGGTACGACTCGACCAGCTTGAGAATCTGCGCGCGCTCGTCCATCGCCGCCGCTTCCTCCGTAAAATCGATAAAATACGGCTCCAGCAGACGGTTCAGCACCGCCACGAACAGCTCTTCCTTGGTTTTGAAATGCCAGAAAATCAGCGCCTTGCTGACGCGCGCCTCGCGCGCCACTTCCGACATCGACGTCTCATGGAACCCGCGATTGGCAAATAGCTGCATCGCCGCCTTCAGAATCTCGTCGCGAGAATCCTGCGAGCCGGTGCGCGCCTCGGTCGTGCTCACTTTCGCCTGCGATGCGCCCATATCTCCGCTCTGCCGCCCTCTCTTACCGCTGTCGTCGCCCGTCACCACCAAACACGTCCAATGCCCGCCAGTTCGATCCGCCGTTCATCGTGCCGTCTCGAAATTGCGGCTAACCATTCGGTCAATGGAAATTTGCCCGTCACAGACTTGAAAGTCAAGAGCGACAGTCCGAGCGGTCAGTCGGTCAGTGCAGCGCTGAAGTGCCTGCGAATGAAGCATTTGGCTCTATCTATTTGGTTTTACGAGAGAACTATCTCGGCGCCGTTCTCGATAGACGATTTCCGGGTCGCCTCGATTAGCATCAGTGCAACACGCGCCTCGGCCAAATTGCCCGATGCAATCGGCGAATTGGTTCCTTCGGAGACGGCTCGCTCGAACTCCGCCGCCACACCGCCGAACCACGCCGAATGGTACGAATCGTCGGCCACGTCCGCGATCGACAGATCTTCAACCTTTCCCGACCGATCGGTAAGCGTCACCCGATCCCCTTCGATTTCGATACACGCGCGCTCTCCATATATTACCGCCGACGTTCTGCGCACCGGCGCGCGCCACGAGAGATGTGCCCGAGAGAGCGCCCCGCTCGCGAACTTGATTCTCAAGTCGGCTACGTCGTCAACGTCAGTCCCCGGCGGCGATTCGAGCCGCGCCGAAATCGCCGCCGGCACGTCGCCACCCAGCAACCAATTCATCAGGTAGAAGACGTGCCATCCATGAT
>JBOHWI010000009.1:0-3181 GCA_050736675.1 Binatus sp. (SeqCode) | reverse complement strand
GCTGCAAGCCGCGCGCGGCCATCTCGCGCGCGGCTTCTGGGACATCTCGCTGGATCGCCGCGAGCAAGAATGCCTGCGCTACCTTGAGGTCCTCGCCCAGACCAAGACGCGTTCCTGGTTCCATCATTCCGCCTTCATTGTCGCGGAGGTCGACGGCCGTCCCGCCGCAGCGTTGTGCGGTTACGATCACAACGAATCCGGCGGCGAGGTTGCGGACAAGGCATTAGGAGAAGCAGCCCTCGCGATGGGCTTCAACGAAGCTGATCTCGCGGGAATGATGCAACGCTTCGGGCCAATCGCGACTTGCATTTCCGATCCGGCTGCCGGCGCATGGATTATCGAGAACGTAGCAACCTGGCCTGAATATCGGCGTAAAGGTCTGGTCGATTCGTTGCTGAAGGAGATGCTCGAAATCGGCCACCGCAAAGGTCACAAGTTTGGGCAAATCTCGGTGTTGATCAACAATGATCCCGCTCAGACGGCGTACGAGAAGGCCGGGTTCAAGGTCGCCGACGAAAAACGCCACCCGGATTTCCAGCGCGCCGTCGGTGAACCCGGCATGCGGCGCCTTTTGCGCGCTCTCTGAGCACGCTCTCGCTGCGCCGGATCAATAGTTGAGGAGGTGAATCATGGCTCGGTTGACGGGCAAGGTGGCGTTAATCGTCGGCGGCGGCGCGGACGGACCGGCTAAGGCCGGCGACAAACTCTCAATCGGCAACGGCCGCGCGACCGCGATAATGTGCGCGCGCGAAGGCGCGTCCGTGATGGTCGCCGACCGCTCGCTCGAGCTCGCGCAACAGACGGCGGCCGCGATTCGCGACGAGGGCGGGCGCGCCGACGCGGTCGCCGCCGACGTGAGCGTCGAGGAACAGTGCCGCGCCGCTGTCGAAGCCACGACGCGCGCGTTCTCCGCGATTCATTTGCTCGTCAACAACGTCGGCATAGCGGTCGGCGGCAATTTGTTGAAGACCACCACCGAGGCCTTCGACAAGATGCTCGCAGTCAATCTGCGCAGTCATTTTTTGATGATGCGCTACGCGGTGCCCGAGATTGCGAAGGCCGGCGGCGGCGCGATCGTCAACGTTTCGTCGCTGGCCGCGATGCGCTCCAACTCGCAGATTTCTTACGAGGCGACCAAGGCCGCACTGCTCGGACTGTCGCGCTCGGCCGCAGTCTCGCACGCGCGCGACAATATCCGGGTCAACACGATCCTGCCCGGTCTCATCGACTCTTCGATGGTGCGGCGGCTGGTCGGCGACCGCGAGAGCACCGTCGCCCCGCGAATCCCGATGCGCCGGCAAGGCACGCCGTGGGAAATCGCAAGCGCAATCGTCTTCCTTCTCTCGGACGAAGCGTCCTACATCACCGGCACCGAGTTGATCGTGGACGGCGGCATCGCCGCGAGGTGAGTCGTGCGCAAGGTCAAAGTCGGCTACCAACTCGATTTCCGCAATCCGCCCGGGTCGACGCTGTCGTTTCGCGATCTCTACCGCGAGTCACTTGCGCAGGTTGAGGCGGCCGAACGGCTCGGCTTCGATTCTATCTGGCTCACCGAGCATCATTTCACCGACGACGGCTATCTGCCCGCGCTGATGCCGGCGGCTGCTGCTATCGCGGCGCGCACTACGCGCGTCACTATCGGCACCTACGTCCTGCTCGCGCCGTTTTGGCATCCGCTGAAACTGGCCGAGGATGCCGCGTTCGTCGATGTAGTCTCGGGAGGGCGGCTCAGGCTGGGGATTGGACTCGGCTACCGCGCCGAGGAGTTCGAGGGCTTCGGCGTGCCGCGCGCGCAACGACTCGGGCGCACGCTCGAGACTATCGAGATTCTGAAGCGCGCATGGACGGGAGAGCGATTCAGTTTTGACGGCAAGTATTTCAAATTGCGCGACGTGCGCGTGCTGCCGCGCCCCGTCAGCCAGCCGTATCCTGAATTGCTGTGGGGAGCGGGCGCCGCGAAATCGATCCGCCGCGCGGCCGAACTCGATATGGGGTTCGCGTGCGTCGGCGGCCGCAGGGAAATCGGTATCTATCTCGACGCGCTCAAAGCCGCCGGCAAGAACGCCGCGCGCTACAGCATCGTCAACAGCCGCGTGGTTTACGTCGCCGACAGCGAGGAACAGGCATGGCGCGACACCCGCGACGCGCTGATGTACCAGGCCGAGCTTTACGGCAAATGGCTGGCGGCGGCGGCCGGCACCACCGATCAAAGCAAGGTGCTGATTCGTCCCGATCCGGAAAGACTCAGGCGCACCAGCGTGCTGGGAACCGCTGCCGAAGTCACTGCCCGGCTCGAGGAAATACTCGCGTCGACTCCGATGACAGAGTTGATCGTCGTGACGCAACTGCCGGGCCTCGACCCGGTCAAGGCGCGGCGCGCGCTCGACAGGTTCGGCGCCGAAGTTCTGCCGCGCCTCAGGTAGCGTCCGTCAGGGCAAATCCGGGGTTATCGTCGCGATTGAGTGCCGCATGAACTTGAGCGCAGAGAGGATACTGGCCAGCGCCCGTTGGTTGCGGCTCTGGGCTGCGTGTTTCAACATCGGCTGGAGGATACGCGCCTCCTGCTGCACCGCGGGATAGCTGGATGGCAGCGGCGGTTGCACCGTAGCGCCCGCGATCAGGCGGTCGACATCGTCCAACTCGCCGGTGCAGAGGAGCACCTGCACATTGGTGGGCTTCTTCAGAGCAGCAAGCGTCATCGTATCGTCTACCAGGCGCTCGCAGTCCGCGATGGCGTACACGGCGCTCAATGAGCGCAGGAAAAACCCCATCGTGCCCAACACCTGCTGCGTCTGCGACGGATCGTCGAAGTAGGTGGTAGCCAGAGTGGTAAGGGCTTTGGCCCCTCCCTCCGGGCCTCTCGGAGCCCTGAATGACTTGATTAGATTCCCGGTGGGCGAAAAATAGAATGAGATGGCGTCTTCGAGGGTATTGAATGAGCCATTGTGGAAAAAAGACTTCTTACGTGCCGCTTCGATTAAAGGTTGGACGTTGAAGGCACCCTGTCTTAGACTTGTCGTGCATCCAGTGTTGCCACCGGTGTTGTTCCCACTGTTGCACTCGCTCCCCGCGAGGGATACTCCGGAGCCCTGAATTTTATCGCCCGCATCCTGCGGAAAGACAACCGGCGTGATGAGAGCGTTGAGGCCATTGGCGATCGCGGTCGCCTGATTGGTACAGG
>JBOHWI010000008.1:0-5037 GCA_050736675.1 Binatus sp. (SeqCode) | reverse complement strand
GCACCGCCAGCATCATGAACACGATAACAGCCGCCATCGCCAGCGTCATCACCGGTTCCAGCACGGTGGCTATCCACTCGTTCGATTCGGCGCATTCACGGTTGTAGTAATTGTATAAGCGCCGTCCCCGCGGCGTCCTGAGTCCAACTCCAATTGCTGCGATCAGAGCGAGCACCGCTAGCGCGAAAGCTAGCCAATAGTCATTTACGAACCCGGAAATTCCAATTAGGAACCTTGTAGAGGCTGGTAATGCGGCATGCTGCTGGTCAAAAATTGCCGCCACCTGCGGCACGACGTAGATCACCAAGAATGCCGTGACCGTGGTGCCCACGCAAAACACGATGAGAGGATAGGTTAGCGCCCCCGTAGCCGGCTGCCTTACAAATCGCAGATGAGGCGGACGCGAAGATGGCGTTAACCGGGCGACAGTTATACCGATTAGGAACCCCACCAGTAACCACATTGTGGCGATAGAATAGGGTAGTCTGTCCCGCGCGATGACAGATCCGGATCCGTAGCTGAGTGACGGTGTCTTCATCACTGCATCAACTGGTTGAGCTGGAAAATCGGCATCAGCACCGCCAGCATCATGAACACGATAACAGCCGCCATCGCCAGCGTCATCACCGGTTCCAGCACGGTGGTCATCTGGCTCAGCGAGTGCGACACTTCGCGCTCGTAGTTGTCGGCGACCCGCTCCAGCATCCGCTCCAGTTCGCCGGAACGTTCGCCGACCCGGATCATCTCGATCAGCAGCGGCGGAAACAGCCCGCTCTGCGCCAGCGTCTGGGCCATCCCGTGGCCCTCGCGGATACTCTCGCGGCACTGCTCGACGGCGTCCCTCAGCAGGCCGTTGGTCACTACGCCCTTGACCGCGTCGAGCGCCGGCAGCAACTGAACGCCGCTGGCGAGCAGGGTGGCCAGCGTCCGCGCGAAACGCGCGCAGATGATTCGAACCATGGTCGGCCCGATGTAGTAGAGCTTGAGAATCCAGGTGTCGTAGATGCGCCGGCCGCGCGGCGTCGCCATCGCCGTGGTGAACCCGGCTACCAGCCCGACCACCAGCAGCGCCAGCGGAATCCAGTAGCCGGTGACCAGCGCCGAGAGTGAAATCAGGACGCGAGTCGCCAGCGGCAGCGCCGCATGCTGCTGCTCGAAAATCGTCGCGACCTGCGGCACCACGTATGCCACCAGGAACGCCATGATTCCCGTGCCGACGCACATCATGATGATCGGATAGGTCAGCGCGCCGCGCACCTTGGTCACGAATTCATTCTGGCGCTCGCTGTACTCGGCCAGCCGGTCCAGCACCGCCTCGAGCGCCGCCGCCTGCTCGCCCGCCCGCACCATGCCGATATAGAGATCTGAAAAGACGTCGCGATGATTGGTAAGTGCGTCGGCCAGCGACGATCCCTCGCGCACCCGCTCGCGCACCTGTGAAAGCATTCGTTTGGTCGCGGCCCGCGTCGATTGATCGCTGAGCGCGCTGAGCGCATCGACCAGTTGCACTCCCGCGCCGAGCAGTGCGCTCAGTTGGCGCGTCAGCAGCGCCAGGTCCGCCGCCGGCATCTTGCGCCGCCACAGCGACGGCAGCCACTCGCGGGCCGCGGTCTGGCGCTCGGCGGCGGTTGATTCCTCGTTGAGGTCGGTCGGGTAAATTCCCGAAGCGCGCAGCTTGCCGCGCGCCGTCCGCGCGCTGTCGGCGTCAACCACGCCGTTGACGGAGCGGCCGTCGGCGCCAAGTCCTCGATAAGCGAATACCGGCATCGGTAAAAAAAACTTGAGCGGAGGCTCTAGTCGATATCTTCCTGCGTGACCCGCAGCAGCTCTTCGATCGAGGTCTCGCCGCGCGCAACGCGCGCCGCGCCGTCCTGGCGCAGCAGCGTCATCCCGTGGTCGGTGCACTTGCGCCGCAGCATCGCGGCATCGGCCTTCTGCATGACGAGCGATCGGATTTCGTCGTCCATGATCATCAATTCCTGTATCGCCATTCGCCCGCGATAGCCCGTGTTGCGGCAGTTGCGGCATCCCTTGGGGCGGCAGATCTTCGCCGCCGCCAACTGCTCGGGCTTGAGTCCGATTCGCGCCAGCTCGGATTCGCTCGGACGATAAGGCTCGCGGCAGTCGGTGCAGAGCTTCCGCACAAGGCGCTGAGCAAGCACGGCGAGAATCGACGACGAGACCAGGAACGGCTCGATTCCCATCTCGACCAACCGCGTCACCGCGCCGAACGAATCGTTGGTGTGCAGCGTCGAGAACACCAGATGGCCGGTCAGGGCGGCCTGGATCGCTATTTCCGCGGTTTCGCTGTCGCGAATTTCGCCGACCATGATTACGTCCGGATCCTGCCGCAGGATCGAGCGCAGGCCGCCGGCGAACGTCAGCTCGATCTTCGGGTTCACCTGCATCTGGCCGACGCCGCGGAGCTGGTACTCGATCGGATCCTCGATCGTAATGATGTTCTTCTCCGGCGAGTTGATTCGGCTCAGGCACGCGTACAGCGTCGTCGATTTGCCCGAACCCGTCGGCCCGGTCGCCAGGATGATCCCGTGGCTCTGCCGGATCAGCCGGTCGAGCCGCTGAAGGTTCTCTCCTGAAAAACCAAGATGGTCGAGGTTGATTACGTCGACGGCCTGCGCGCGATCGAGCAGTCGCAGCACTATCCGCTCGCCGAACGCGGTCGGTATCGACGAGACGCGAAGATCGATGTCGCGGCCCGCGATCCGCAGCCGGATTCTGCCGTCTTGCGGCAGCCGCTTCTCCGCGATATTGAGCCCCGCCATGACCTTGACGCGCGACGTGATCGCCGGCTGAAAACGCTTGGGCGGCGACAACACGTCGTACATCATCCCGTCCACGCGGAAGCGGATGACCAGTTCCTTTTCGAATACTTCAATATGTATATCGCTGGCGCGGTCCTTGACCGCCTGTGACAGCACGCCATTGACCAGCTTGATTATCGGCGCCGAATCGTCGGACTCGAGCAGGTCCAGCGGCTCCGCCGCCAGCTCGCTCGCGACCACGTCGAGCCGTTCTTCCTCGAGGTCGATCATCAGGTCCTCGGCCGAGGTGGCCGACGCCTGATCGTACGCGCGGTTGGTGGCCTCCGCGATTACTTCGGCCGGCGCGATCAGCGCATTTATCTGCGCGCCGTACAGAATCCGCAAATCGTCGAGCGGCTCAAAATTGGCCGGGTCGGCGACCGCGACGGTTACCGTGCCATCGACGCTCGACAGCGGCAGCAACCGGTTTTTCTTGGCGTAGTTGATCGGAACCTTCGCGACCAGTTTCGGGTCGAGCGAATTCTCGTCGATATGCGCCTGGAACGGCAGCCGGTATTCCTGCGCGAGCGCCCGCGCCAGCCGCTGCGGCTCCAGTGCACCCATCTCGACCAGCACGTCGGCCAGTTCCTGCCCGGGCTTCTTGCGCTGGCGCGCCTTGTCCAGGTCTTGCGCCGAAACCCACGAGCGGTCGAGCAGTATTGCCTCGAAACTTTTGCGTGCGGTCGCCATCAGGCAAGCCCGAGAGAAAGTCCAGCCGCCGACACCGGGCCGCGCTGATTCAAGTCATATGCAGTCATCTTCAACGGCAATGCCGCCACACCAAGCTTACCACCATTCCCCCCATTGAGGCTCAATTAGACACGATGATTCCGGCTAGTTGCAAGTATGCGTCCCCGCTGGCTCGACCGGTCGCGGGGCCCTAGGCTGCTGTTAATAGTGCACCGCTCCCGGCTGCATCTGGGTGCCGTTCCCAATCGGCCCGCCACCGACTCCCAAGCCGAGGCCGGTGCGTTCCTTGGCCGGCATCGTATGCTCTGCCTCTTGCCATGAGACGAGTTTGCCCTCGACAAACTTCAAATCCAGAAAGGTGCCCTTGTCGCCGTCCTTGGACGAGGTGTACAGCAGCGCCGCCGTCACATCATTGCTGTTGGGTTTATAAGGATAACTCCAGACCTCGGTGTCGCCCGGCAGATACGTCCGAATATCCGGTTCCCCCCACGAATGATGCACCGCGGGCGACGTCTGCCCGACTCGCAGCGTCTCTGACATCCGCGCCGCCTTGATCCGAGTCCCCGCCTGGTAAGCGACCCCGCATCCCGCGAAAGTCATCGCAACGAACATGACTGCAAGCGGCGCCATGCCGCCGCCCGACAACCGGTCCCCGCGCGGGAAGGGGTTAGGGGTTAGGTTCCGACGCATCCAGCGCAATTTTCCGAAAAACGACATTCCACTCATCGGCGCGATTCTGTGGGCGCCATTAATGATTGTCAACGATATGCTATAGACCGACAGATATGAATGAGGGAGACCCCGATGGCGCGTAAGTTGACCCTGGTGAAAGGCGCGTCGCAGCGCGGCTCGCTGGTGTACGGGATGCGTATCTTCGACCCCGGCAGCGTCGCCGGCGTCGAGGATGCGCGCATCAACCTGGCCGACGGCACCAGCGGCCGCGTCACGATGCATCTGATCGAAGGCACGCGCGTGCAAATCCGCCGCCAGCTAATGCAAAGCATCGACGCGTTTTTCGATTTGTTGGATGAGCAGTAAAATAAATTTCAGGAATAGAAGGTGAAAGGAAAATGGAACTGAAATTCATCAAATACGAGAAACGCAACCACATCGCCTACATCACGTTCAACCGGCCCGAGCGGATGAACGCCCTGCATCCGCCGTGTCACATCGAGATGGACAGCGTGTGGGACGACTTCGTCGCCGACAAGGCGGCGTGGGTCGCCATCGTCACAGGCGCCGGCGACAAGGGCTTTTCGGCCGGCAACGATTTGCGCTGGACCGCGGAGAATCGCGGGCAAGTGATGGAGGGCCTGCGCAGCAAAGGCGGCTTCGCCGGCATCACCGCCCGCTACGACATCTACAAGCCGATCATCGCCGCCGTGAACGGCTTCGCGCTCGGCGGCGGATTCGAGATCGCGCTCTCGTGCGATATCATCATCGCAGCCGAGCACGCGCGTTTCGGCTTGCCTGAGCCGCGCGTAGGCCTGATGGCCGCCGCGGGCGGCGTCCATCGCCTCCCGCG
>JBOHWI010000007.1:0-8731 GCA_050736675.1 Binatus sp. (SeqCode) | reverse complement strand
GAGAAATTCGTTCCCTCCTCCGCCAGACGCCGATGCACCGTTCTGCGATCGAAGCCCAGGTGCATCGCGATCCGCTCGATCCGGCAATTTCCCGAGGAGAGGATCTGGTTTACGAGCTCCCGAACTTTCTCGCCAAAGGTTCCATCGGTGCTTGCGATCGAATCAATATATTGTTGCGCGTAACGCGCCATCGCCGGATCGGCCGCCGGCATAGATGCCTCAAGATCGCTTGAGCGGCAGATTATTCCGTTGAAATCGCGGTTGAACTCGATCTTTGCGCCGAACACTCGCCGGTGGGTATCGAGATTGAGCGGCGCGCTGTGCGCAAAGCAGACGCGGGGCCTCCACCCGTCTCCCAGAAATAGGCGCAGCGTCCGATAGAGCACGCCGATCGTAAGCTCGACGGCCTGACGCTTGGGCGAAGGCATTTCGACCGCCAGCGCCAGGCTGATGATCGCGTTGCCGTCGCGCTCTTGAAACCGCAGAGACACGGAATCGGTGTGCAGCTTTCTATTTTGGTTCCAGGCTTCGAGCGCGTGGCGGACGGTTGGTTGGTCGCGAAGGAGCAACCCCAGCGGGCCGAGATTTGAAAACGTGCGCTTCTCTGCGAGCCGCAGGCCGAAATCGTCGATCCCCGCCGCCGCTGCCGAAGCCTCCAAAAGCCGGCGCACCGCATCCTCAGGAACTTTGAAGTCCGGGTTCTGCAAGCAACGCCGGGATAAGCCGACGCTATCAAGCATACGAGATGGGTCGAGACCGACGGCACGGGCGACTTCGAGGTAGTCGGTCAGGCTGGCGCTACGGACCAGCGTTCGCATGCCCAATTCTTACGACTAGCGCCACCAAAAGTCAAAAAAATGTCCCCAAATGTCAGACCTTGAATTGCGTGATTTGCTAACTCCCTGTCAAGTATGGAGGCCGCATGGGGGGGCGGCCGCCTTGTCTATTGAGCGCTTGAAACACCTACGCACCAAATGGAGATCCGAATTACGTAGCAAACAAACCTGTTTTGCAGCGGACCGCGGCGCCCTCGTCCGGCACCTCAAGGCGGTCGGGGACGCGATCGAATATGGTGCAACCGAAATGACGATGATCGCCGCCGAGAGCGTGTTCGACGAGCCGGTATCCAAGGTTCTGGCGGGAGAGGCTCGAGCCATGTACCGGATGGTGCGGGAACTTAAGCATCTACGTCTTGAAGTCCGGCGTGCGCGCCTGCCCGAGACGCGAAAATAGCACCAGCCCCGCGCGCGCCTTGTCGTTGACGCGATGAAAGGCGGCACTCGTTGCCGGTCCGGATCAGTCTTCTTCCAGGGACTGTCTGATCGAATTCAGAATCCAGAAATATTTATTTGGAGACGATATCTTAGCCAGCCGAGATATTTTCCTCAAAACCGCCAACTCTCCAGGCGTCACCGAGTATCGGTCCGCAACCGCAACAAAGTTGCGCCATGCAACCTCGCGACTCTCGGTTGGCGGGTGGTTCGCGATGAGAGGCGCAATCTCAGGGTAGGCGAACAAGAAAAGTTGGCGAAGGTTCAAGTTCAGGCTTCGCGCCAATCGAAACAACAGCGAATGCGAGGGACGCCGCCTGCCTGCCTCGATATAAGCGACGTGGGAAGCTGTTATTCTTATGCGGCGACCCAATTCGCGTTGCGACAACCCAATGGATTCTCGGCTCGTCCTGATGACATCACCCAACCGCCTTCTTTTTCTAAATTGCACAGAAATCAGCGTCGCAACATTTCTCGGAATCCAGCCTTGATTTTCAGATCAGATCTGAATTTTCAGGTTTTTGCAAACGCATTAATATTTGAGCTACGGCTGTTTGACGAAGTTCCGTTTCAATAATTCGCTTCGTCGGCTCTGACCGGCCCCTCCGTGCAACACCTCAGGCGCCACCGACTCCCACCCCGTCATTGATTAAAATCACGGCACATTTTCTCACGCACGACCAAAATGCACGTCTGCGCTGCCAAAGATTAGAACACAGCATCCGCAAGCTTAGATAGGTAACTTTGTTCTTACGCGCCCAGTTGCCGCATCAACATGCAGCTCGTTTGGTGCCGTAAGGCTCGGGTGCCCATGAAATCATCAAAATTTGCATTAGAAATCATTGAACAAATTGTTAGAAAATGATTATGTTTGACTTGGAGGATGATCGGGATGGTGTGGTTGCGGTTTCGCCCTGCATGCGCCTGCTCGCGCGAACTGCCTGAAAAAGGAGATTTATGACTCCAGGTATCGCGCAAATCAATTCCAGAAGGGCTGTTCAGCCAAGACGCCCTTCGCTGCTCGACGCATTGGGCGAGTTCCGGGTCCCCCTCGAGGCCAGCATTTATTGGCTCGGCGCTTTGGGACATCCGTGGCCTCACGTCCGTCCGCACGACGCCAAAGTGGTGATGCTTATTCCGGGTTTCATGGCTGGCGACGTGACGCTGGCGCCGCTGGCGAATTTCTGCCGATGGCTCGGCCATCGCGCGGTTTATGCAGGTATCCTGTCCAACTCCGAGTGTCCACGCGAGACCATGCGCAAACTGAACGAGCGGCTGGTTCTTGCTTACGAAAAATTCGAGCAGCCGATCGTTCTGATCGGCCAGAGCCTCGGCGGCGTTTACGCGCGCGAGATGGCCCGCGACCAGCCCGATTTGGTCGAGCGCGTAATCTCTCTTGGGTCGCCCATCAGGCAGCCGCGCCGCCACGCCAATCTCGCGGTCGAGGCGGTGGCCAAATCGGTCGCCGCACTTCGCGGAAGGGCCGAGGGATGCCTCAGCGAGGCGTGCCAGTGCGGCCTGATGCTCAGCGACGAATCTCCCGCCGACGTTCCCGCCACGCACATATACTCGCGGACCGACGGCGTCGTGCATTGGGAGAGTTGCATCGATCTGAGCGGTGCACCGACGGTGGAAAACGTCGAGGTGATGGGCAGTCATGTCGGCATGGGCGTGAACCCCGACGTGTACCGCATCATCGCGGATCGCCTGGCGATGCCACGCAGGTCGCTGCGACACGCCGTCGAGTCGCCCGCGGTCGCCGCAAGCTAACTTCAGCACGAGCAGAAATCCAATGCGGGACGCGCAGCCCCGCATTTGATTGTTGGTCGCTCGCCGGTGTTACTTCAGGTTCTCGTTGGCGAAGTCCCAGTTGACCAGGTTCCACCAGGCCTCGACGTACTTCGCGCGCGCGTTGCGATAGTCGATGTAGTAGGCGTGCTCCCACACGTCGCAGGTGAGAATCGGGGTCTGACCCTCGCGTATCGGGCAGCCTGCGTCATGGGTCGCGACCACCTGGATCGAGCCGTCCTTCGCCCGCACCAGCCATGCCCATCCGCTGCCGAAGTGGGTGGTGGCCGCCTCGCTGAATTTTTTCTTGAACGCGGCGAAATCGCCGAAGCCTTTCTTGATAGCGTCCGCGACCGGCCCCTTCGGTTCGCCGCCGCCCTTGGGACTCAGCGACTTCCAGTAGAATGAATGATTGAAATGCTGCCCGGAATTGTTCAGCAGCGCCCCCGGTTCGGCGGCCTTGACGATTTCCTCGACCGACGAGTCGGCGAATTTGCTGCCTGCGACCAAGCCGTTCAGGTTGGTGACGTAGGCGTTGTGATGCTTGCCGTGATGGTACTCGAGCGTCTCGGCCGAAATATTCGGCTTGAGCGCGTCCATGCTGTACGGGAGTTCGGGAAGTTTGAATGCCATGATGAGAATCCGTCCTTTCGGGCTGGAATCGAAATTCACAGGCCCGGCTGAAGTTGAATGGCTGGTAATCGAAATTCGGTCTGTTATTTAACCTTACGCCTGACTGGAGATTGTTACTAACGCCTGACTGAAAAATCTCTTTTTCACAGCACAGATATTTTTCCAATAGATGATCTCTGGGCGCATTACAACCGGTTCGACGAGGCGACCCCCTCTGGGCCGGGGAAACGAGCGAGCGGGCGCCTGCTGCTTCACTTGTTCTTCGCCGCTTCGGCAAGAAAAGCCGTCAGGTCGTCGATTCGATTCGCGAGTTGCGGCAGCGCGCGCATCGTATGCGTGTCGCGCTTGGGCATGTAGCCGGGCGGATACTTGAGAAGGAGCACGCGATCGTAAATCAGCTCGCGCGACGAATCCGCGATCGCCGGTCCCTGGCTGCCGGGCAGGTTGGGATCCGGGTTGTGGCAAACCGCGCAGTTGGTCATATACACGATTCGCCCCCGCTGAGCCGGGGTTAAAGGCGGCGCCGGCCCGCCGCACGCCGACATCGCGACTGCGAGCATCGTGAACGCGGCGCGCATTCGGAAATGTCGCGCGAAGACTGTCCGCACCGCGAGCTAGAGTTCGCGGCGGCCGCTTAGGGCGCTGGTCAGAGTCGCGGAGTCGCTGTATTCGAGGTCGCCGCCGGCCGGCAGTCCGCGCGCCAGCCGCGTCGTTCTGACGCCGAGCGGTTTCAGAACGCGCGCGATATAGAGCGCGGTCGCCTCGCCTTCGACGGTCGCATTGGTCGCGATTATCACCTCGCGGACAATCGCTGGAGGGCTGACGCGCGCAATCAGTTCTTTCATCTTGATATCGTCGGGGCCGATGCCGTCGAGTGGCGCGAGCGCGCCGTTAAGCACGTGATACACGCCGCCAAAAATGCGCGCCCGCTCGATCGCCATCAGGTCCGCCGGCCCTTCGACGACGCAAATCACTTCGCGCTCGCGCGCCTCGTCGTCGCAAATCTGGCAGCGCGGATGGTCCGACAGCCCGAAGCATCCCGAGCATAGGGCGACGCGCTCTTTCATTTCGAGCAGCGCCTCCGCCAGCGCGATCACCTGGTCGCGCGGCCGGTTGAGCAGGTTGAACACGAGGCGCGACGCCGTTTTCTCGCCGATCCCCGGCAGCCGCGACAGTTCCTTGACCAGCCGCGTCATCGCGGGCGGCAGACCGTCCTGACGTTTCAGGTTTTCCGCCATCAAGCGTGCGCTCCGCTAGTCGTTGCCGAAACCGGGAATTTGCAGCCCGCTCAGCGGACCGAGCATACCCATCTCGTCGGCGAGCATCTTTTGCGCGCGCGCCATTCCGTCATTGACGGCGACCAGGATCAGGTCCTCGAGCATCGACTTGTCGTTAGCCGCTACGATCGCGGGGTCGATTTCTATTTTGCGCAGCCGCAGCGAGCCGTCCACGACCACGCGCACCATCCCGCCGCCCGCTTGCGCCTCGACGGTTCGCGACGACGCCGTTTCCTGCATCTCTTTCATGCGCGCCTGCAGCGCTTGCGCCTGCTGCATCAATGCCGACAAATCAAATTCCGCCACAGTGATTGCTCCTTGCCGCGGAACCTTTCCGCGGCAACCTGCTACTTCGCTTCCTTTTCCGTCGCCGACGCTTGCCCTGTATTGGGCATCCTCAATTCCACCAACCGCGCGTCCAACGTATCGAACACTCTTCGCACCGCCGGATCGGCCAGCGCCGCCTGCCGCTCCTCCGGTGTCGCCGCGCGGCGTGCGGTATCTGTCGCCGGAATCGTCGGCGCGATTCCCCTGCTTGATTCAACCGGCTTCGGCGGCGCTGTCTGCCTTGGCCCGTTCTCCGCAGCAACCGGATTAGTTGTGGCCGCCGCCGCAGACGGCAACTCGCGCGTGAGCCCGTTGCTCGCGAGCGGCGCCATAGCGCGGTTTGCAGCGGGCTTCGCTGCGCCGTTGCTCGACAGCTCGACTCTAATCGAGCGGCCAAGATGCTCGCTCGCGAGCTCCGCAATCACCGCCTTGTTGTCGTTCAGATAGCGGATGTAAATGTCGTTGCGCGCCGTGACCTTAAGCAGGTCGCCGTCGAGCACCAGTCCCGCGCCTTGCTCCATGAAGCCGGCCAGCGCCGCGCGCCGGCCGCGGATGAAATTGCGCAGCTCGGGAAGTTCGCGCGGGCTGTCATCCTGAAGTTCGGTGCGCATCGGCGCATCGGCTTTGACTTCGCCCTCGACGCGCAGCCGACGCGCTCCGCTCGACTGCTGATCCTGTTTCGCGGTGCGACTGCCACCAGAGCCGCCGGCCGATGATGCGGGAGGAGTGCTTGACGCGGGCGGCGCCGTCGAGCCGATCGCGCGCAGCAACTCGTCGGCGTCGATCACCGGGGCCAACGATGCCAGGCGCACGACCGCCATTTCGAGCAGCAGGTCGGGGTAGGGCGAGCGCAGAATCTGTTCCTGCGAATCGGCCATCAGGCGAAACAGCCGCATGACATCGCGCGCGCTCGCGCCGGCGGCCAGCCGCTTGAGCTCCGCGACTTCGTGATCGGGAATATCGTCGAGCGGACTGTCCGAGTCGGCGGGAAGTTTCGTCACGGCGAGATTTCGCAGCGTCTCGAGCAGGTCGCGCCCCAACGACTCGAGGTTTGCACCGCGGCTTGCCAGTTCGCGCACATGCGCGAGCGCCGCGGCCGCGTTCTTCTGCAGAATCGCGTCGGTCAATTTCAAAACTGTCGTCCGGCTCGCGACGCCCAGCGACGAGGCCACTTCGGCCTCCGTCACCTTGCCCGACGCCGTCGCGATCGCCGTCTCAAGCATCCGCTCGCCGTCGCGCATGCTGCCGCCGGCCTCGCGCGCGAGCAGCCGGGTCGCGCTCTCTTCGACCTCGACGCCTTCGCGTCCGGCGAGATCCTGCAGCCGCTCGAGAATCTTAAGGTACGGGATGCGCCGAAAGTCGTAGCGCTGCAGCCGCGACAAAATCGTCTCGGGCATTTTCTGCGGCTCGGTCGTCGCGAGGATGAACTTGACGTGCGGGGGCGGCTCCTCGAGCGTCTTCAGCAGCGCGTTGAAGGCCGAATCGGTGAGCTGATGCGCTTCGTCGATAATGTAAATCTTGAAGCGGTCGCGCGCCGGGCGGTAGCTGAGATTTTCGATGATCGCGCGCGCGTCTTCGATCTTGCGGTAGGTGGCGCCGTCGATCTCATTGACGTCGAGCGACGTGCCGGCGCGAATCTCGACGCAGGCCGCGCATTCGCCGCACGGTTCCGCGGTCGGTCCCTTCTCGCAGTTGAGGCATCGCGCGAGAATCCGCGCCGCCGTCGTTTTGCCGACGCCGCGAATCCCGGTGAACAAAAAAGCGTGCGCGATTCGGCCGCGCTTCAGCGCTTCGCCGAGCGTGCGCGTCACGTGCTCCTGGCCGACCAGCTCCGAGAAGCGCTCGGGCCGCCATTTGCGCGCGAGTACGAGATGTGGCGTTTGGGATTCAGCCATCGCGAAATTTTTTCGCCCGGGACTGCCCGTCGAATGATAGCCAGGCACCCCTGCGGCACAGGGTGGCAGCCGGTACCGTTGCTTCCTTCCGGACCTGGCGGGGTTCGCGGCCTTCCCTTGCGCAGGACCCGGCTATCAGCGGCGGGCAGTCCCGAAAATTGCTCCAGCGCGTTCCGTTTGCGCGCCTCATTACAGTATCACAACGCCGTTCATGCAACCTTAGATGACGAAAATGATTCGTGCCCGCGAGACCACCCTTGGCCTCAAATCGGACTCGAACTTCCAGTTTGCAAACTGAATGGACTCGGTGCGAGTCTGAATCGGAGCTGAAACCGCCACCAACACGGGAGTAACTGACATGGGACGGACCTTTTTCCGCCGCGGAAACCTGATCGACGGCCGCGGCGCACCCAGGAAAAATGCGACCGTCGTGGTCGACGGCAATCGCATCACCCTGGTCGCTGCCAACGGCGACGCGCCCAAGCCGAGTGCCAACGATGTCGTCTACGATCTTGCAGGACGCTCGCTAATGCCGGGGATGATTCAGTGCCACTACCATGTCGCTTACGACAACCTCCAGACCCTTCCCGAGGTCGATTTGAAGCATCCGGTGACGATGCTCACATTGATCGCCGCGAAAAATGCCGAGTTGTTGTTGCGTTGCGGTTTCACCGGCGCGGTTGGTGCGGGGGCGGCCCACTACATCGACGTCACATTGAAGCGAGCGATCAACCAGGGCCTGATTCCCGGTCCGCGCCTGATGGCCTGCGGCCGCGATCTCGGTACCACCGGCGATTCCATCGACCTTCATCCGAGTTGGTGGAAACTCCAGCTGGAAAGCGTCGGGCGCATCTGCGACGGTCCCGAGGAGTTTCGCAAGGCCGTGCGCGACGAAATCAAGCAGGGCGTCGAAATCATCAAACTCTACCCAACCGGGGGACATGGCCTGCCGTGGCCGAGCAGCGTCATGACGATGACGTTTGAGGAAATGAAAAGCGCGGCAGACACCGCGCACGAACGCGGCAAGAAAATCCGCGGTCACATAATTTCCAAACGCGGCATCCTCGCCGGACTCGATGCCAAACTCGACCTTATCGATCATTGCGACCAGATTGACGACGAATGCATCGAGCGTCTCGTCGCGCAGGGAACCTTCGTCACGCCGAGCCTGTACTTCCCATACCTCACGGTCGAGGAGAAACGTCGCACCGGCAGGGCCGCGTTTCTTGACGACGAGATGGAACGCGGGCTCGAGCATTCGTACCGGATGCTGCCCAAGGCGCATGCGGCCGGCGTCAAACTGCTCATTGGCGACGATTTCGGCGTCGGCGCGATGCCTCATGGCGACTATGCGAAGGAACTTGAGGCTTACGTTAAAGGCGCCGGCATTCCGGCGCTCGATGTGATCGGCTGGGCCACCCGCAACGGCGCGGAAATGCTCGGCATGAAGGATGACCTTGGAACAATAGAAGCCGGCAAGCTCGCCGACTTGCTCGTAGTCAACGGCGATCCGGTCAAGGACATTGCCGTGTTGCAGGAC
>JBOHWI010000006.1:0-11319 GCA_050736675.1 Binatus sp. (SeqCode) | reverse complement strand
AGCATCCGCTGCGGGTGTATACGCGCGAACAGCTGCTCGACATGGTGTGGGGACGCGACACGTTCGTCGAACCGCGGACCGTCGACGTGCACGTAAGACGCCTGCGCCAGCATATCGAGCGCGACGACGCCAATCCGGAATTGATCCTCACGGTGCGAAGCGTGGGATATCGCTTCAACCCCGAAGCGCTTGGATAGATCGCCGACCGCCGGACTGATCGCAGCGATAGGAATCGGTCTCGCGCCTGCAGCCATATTCCTGGCAGTGCTCGCCGCGACAGGAACGGCGTCGCCCGTATGGGTTGTCATCGTAGTCGTGCTCGGGCTTGCGCTCGGCGCTATTCCCGCGACAGCGATCGCCCGCACGCTGTCGCGCCGCGCCGAAAGACTCGACGCGGTGGCCGCCGCGCTCCAGGAGCGGCGTCCGCCGTCGCATCTGGTGCCCGACGGAAGCGACGCGACGGGCCGCGCCGAGCGTCATTTGCTCGACGCCGCCGACTCGATCGTAGCCGACGTGGACTCGCTGGCCGAACAGCGCGACGAGTTCGAGGCGATTCTGCGCAGCATGGCGGAGGCGGTGGTCGTGACCGGGGGGCGCGGCGAGGTGATTTTACTCAACGGCGCGGCCCGGCGCATCTTCGCTCTGGGAGCCGATACGGTGTATCGCGATCGGCCGTTCGTCGAGCTGTGCCGCGACCCGCGGCTGCAGGAGTTCGTCGGGCGCTCGATGCGATCGGCGGAAAATGACGTCATGAGCGCGGAGATCATGATCCAGAATCCGGCGCCGCTTTACGTCAGCGCAAGTGCCGCACAGATTCGGACCTCGCGCGGCGCGGCGTGGGTGTTCGTCTTCCACGACATCACGCAGCTCAAATCGTACGAGACTCTGCGCGCCGACTTTATTTCCAATCTCACGCACGAGCTGCGCACGCCGCTGAGCGCGCTCTACGGCTACGCCGAAACGCTTATCCAGGGCGTGGACGATCGCGAAACCTCGATGCGCTTTCTCGGCATCATCGAGCGCCAGGCGCGGCGGCTGGCGCGCTTGCTCGACGACCTGGTCTCGCTCTCGGACCTGGAGCGCGGGCTGACTCCGCTCAAGATCGAGCAGCTCGAGCCGTCGCGCGTGCTGTCGGAGGCGGCCGAGTTGATGCAGGAGCAGGCCGGGCGGCGCGGCCTGCGCCTGGAAGTGAAGGGCCCGACGGGACTGCCGAAGGTGGCGGGCGATCGCGATCGCCTGCATCAGGTGATGCTCAATCTGATCGACAACGCGATAAAGTACACGCCGCGCGAGGGCCGTGTAACTGTCGAGGCGCGCGCGGCCGCGGACTCCAACGGCGCCGGCGCGAAGCCGGGCATCGCGCTGAGGGTCGTGGAGACGGGCGACGGGATTCCGGCGGCGGATATCCCGCGCCTGACGGAGCGATTCTACCGCGTCGATCGCGCGCGCTCGCGCGAGCTCGGCGGCACCGGGCTGGGCCTGGCGATCGTCAAGCACATCGTGCAGCTGCATCACGGCACGCTGCGGATCGAGAGCAAGGTGCATGAGGGCACGACGGTATCGGTTTGGATCCCGGCCGCGCAGAATTGAGAAAGCGGAAAAAAATAATCACCTGCGCGGTGGGCGGCAGGGGTGACCCCTGCACCCAGTGTCAGGATGCGGCGCTTCGCGCCTGTCAGGAAGTAAGGGCGCGGCCAAGGATCAGCTTGCTCGCGGGGCGGCGATGTGAAAATTTCTAGGGTTCCAATGCGCCATTAGCTCAGTGGATTAGAGCGGATGACTACGGATCATCAGGTCGGGGGTTCAAGTCCCTCATGGCGCACCATACTTCTTCTCCAGTGGATGAAGACACATAGCCATGACTCCTCAGGGGCGCCCGGCTTGGGCACCCCCTGAGGTTGCGTAGATGGCCACTGCTCTGTAGTGAGCAGGCGCGCCAGCCTATTCGGCTCTGCCCTGAATCGGGAAGTTTGTCGGAGTGCTAAGGCTGTAATTGCCACCGCACGCACCCAATCCCACCAGAGGATAGAGGTTAGAATCAGTCAGCTGGCATCCACCGAGGAGAAAGTTTGGCGTGACGGAGCTGCCACAGTCTGAGCCTATGAACGCCAGGCTCTCGACGTCCTTCGAGCCGTTGATCTCGATATCACCGTATGCCGGCGCGCAGCCGCTGTTGGTTAGAACAAATGAGCCTCCGTTGTCGAAGGTTTCATACAGTGTCACCGAACCCTTGCCTGGACTACCTTTGACCGTTCCGGTGGCTGTGTAACAAGTGCAATCGAAAGATGGGCAGTAATCGGCGTTCCCAACTCCACCGATGCACGGGCCGCTGGTGCCGTTAGTCGAAAATACAATTGACAGGGTGACATGGTACTTGGAAGGTTTTGAGACCTTCATTTTTTGAGGGGTAGCAGACGCTTGATGTGCCGCACCATGCCAGGTTGCCCACGCCGGCGCGGCGCTGAGCGCGCTCGCGAGCATGGCGATCATAAGGACTTTGGATTTCATCGTTATCCTCCACTTACCCGCGTCCATGCGCGGCGAGTTATGGCGTTCTGAAGGGATTTTCCATTGATGGATTTTTTGTTCCAGTCCAAGGTACAGTTCGCCGAGTTTCGAGTTTTCCAAGCCCGCGTAGTATTACGCGAATCGCTTCTTGTTTGAAGTTCGCGTGGGCGATAATCAACCGCAGATTCTGTCCGAAGAGGAGCACGTCCTGATGTCAGTCGGGTCCGATTTTTCGAAGCCGTACCGCGTCGACAGCGGCCGCAAGTTTCGCATGGCGGATTTCGACCCCGCAGACACCAGCGGCGTGAAATCGAAAAAGATTGCCGAAAAGGAATTGCCGCGCGGGCTCGAGCGCATGGTCGAGCAGCAGGACAAGCTCTATGCGCAGGACCGGTGGGCAATCCTGCTGATATTCCAGGCGATGGACGCGGCCGGCAAGGACGGTGTTATCAAGCATGTAATGTCGGGCGTCAATCCGCAGGGATGCCAGGTATATTCGTTCAAGCAGCCGTCAGCCGAAGAGCTAAATCACGACTTCCTGTGGCGCACAAACAAGTGCGTCCCGGAACGTGGGCGAATCGGAATTTTCAACCGCTCCTACTACGAGGAGGTTCTGATCGTCCGCGTGCACAGGGCAATGCTCGAGCGCGAACGCATACCGGCGTCGCTGGTCACGAAGAATATCTGGAACGAACGCTTCGCGGACATCAACGCGTACGAGCACTACCTGTCGCGCAACGGCGTCGTCATCCGCAAGTTCTTTCTCAACCTGTCGCGGGAGGAGCAGAAGCGGCGCTTCCTCAGCCGTCTCGAAGAGCCGATTAAGAACTGGAAATTTTCGGCCACCGACGTCGCGGAACGAGAACGATGGAACGACTACAAGGAGGCGTACGAGGAAATGATCCAGCACACCGCCACGCCGCACGCGCCATGGTACGTCGTGCCGGCGGACAAGAAATGGTACACGCGCCTGGTGGTGGCCGATGCGATTATCGACACGCTCGAAGGGCTGAATCTCCGATATCCGACCGTCGATGCCGGCAAGCGCAAGGAACTCAAGGCCGCGCGCGCCGGACTAGAGCATGAAACGGATGGGGGTTGACGATTGCCGCAATGGTCGGGCGCGAACGGTTCGCGCGGCCGGATCAGCGCCGCGCCGCCGCCGCGCGCCTGCGCCACTCGCGGTTCAGTTACCGCCGAGCTCGAACCGCTACGGAGCTTCCCGGAAGGACCATACGTAGGTCTTGCCCTCGCTCGTCACCGAAACGCGGTACGATTTTCCCGCAACCGGCGTCGCGAACCGCGCGCCGGCCCGCGACTCAGTTTGTGAATGAGGCCGGGTGTTGATACCGTCACACGATTCTTGCATGCGGCTTGGGGGCTTCGTGCAGAGGGGAAGTTTCGATGCGAAAGATCCTCATGTCTGGACTGTTTGCGATCGCGGTGGTGGGGCTGGCGTATGCGGCCGATCACGATCGTCATGCGGACTACAGCAATCCGAAGGCGCCGACCGCGGCGCCCGCTTGCAAGGGCTTCTACAACACCGACGACAACCTGACGCCGTGCAACGATTTCTGCCAACAGTGGCGTACCGATAACGAAGGCGCGACTTGCGAATGCAGCGACGGCAGGTGCCCGGCCGACGGCGGCTGATCGTCCGCCGCCGAGATCTGCGAGCCACGGCTATGCAGCGTCGTGGAAGATGACCCCCATCGCGTAGCGAACGCCTGATTCGATCGTGCTGACGCCGTGACGCAGGTTGACGCGATGGTAACCTCGCGCGCCAGCCGCCGGACGATACCTGTTCGCGAAGATAATTCCCTCGCCTGCATCGAGCGCGATCGCTTCGCCGCGCGATTGTGCGCGCGGGCGCTGCTCGACGAGCAATAATTCTCCACCTTCGAAGTCGCGGCCGCGCCGGCTGAGCGGACATGTGAACTGGAGCGGAAACGCGATCTCGCCGTACAAATCCTGATGCAGGCAGTTGTAGCCGCCCCGCTCGTAGCGCAGGATCAGCGGCGTCGGCTTGGCCTGTCCGCGGGCGGCGCACTCCTTTATGAATTCGGCCAGCGAAGATGGATACGAATCGCGCGAGCGCAGCCGCTCGGCCCATCGATTCGCCGTGGGCGCCAGCCGCCGATACATCGCGACGCGCAATTCCTCGACGATCGGCGGCATCGGCCGCGCGAAATATTTGTACTCGCCGACGCCGTAGCGATGGCGTTCCATCACGACGCGGCTGCGAAAGCGTTCGCGATCTCCGTAGAGCGCGATCATCTGCGCGCATTCGGCGGCGCGCAATATAGAGCCGGTCGTCGCGTAGCCTTGCGCGTCGAGGTCGCGCTCGATCCGCGCCCAATCGAGCGCCGCGACGCGATCGCCGATGGACGCTCTGATCTTATGCGGCGTTGGCGCGGACGAACTCCCCGATCTTGTCGATTGCCTGCTGTCCCTCGTCGAGCATCGGCGCGAACACCTGGAAGACGTGAATCATATTCTCCCACGGCTCGAGGGTGACCTTCACGCCCGCCTTGCGAGCGCGCTCGGCCAGCCGCGTCGAGTCGTCGAGCAGAGTTTCCGCAGTGCCGACCTGGATGAGCAGCGGCGGCAGGCCCGCGAGGTCGGCATACAGCGGCGCGGCCAACGGAGCGCGCGGATCCTGCCCGGCCAGGTAATGCCTCGCCATCTCGATCAGCGCTTCCTTGTTGACCATCGGATCGACCGCCGCCTTGGTCTTCATCGAATCGCCGAGTCCTTCGAGGTCGGTCCACGGCGACAGGCATGCTCCAGCACCCGGCATCGCCAGCTTGGCGTCGCGAATCGCGACCAGCGCCGCAACAGTGAGGCCACCGCCGGCGGAGTCGCCTGCGACCGCAATACGCGAGGCCTTCAGTCCCGACGCGAGCATCCAGCGGTACGCGGCCACGGAATCCTCGACGGCCGCGGGAAATGGATGTTCCGGGGCGAGGCGGTAGTCGATTAGCAGCACCCGCGCTTTCGCCGCGCGCGAAATTCGTGCGGCCAGATCGCGATGCGTATTGATCGAGCCGATCACATAGCCGCCGCCGTGCAGATAAAGCACGGCGCGTCCGGTGTCGGCTCCCGGAGCGGTCACCCACTCGGATTTGATGCCGCCCACACTCACCAGCTCGCACTTGACATCGTCGGCGACCGGAAACAGCGCTGACATCTGCTCGAAATTCGCGCGCGTCTCCTGGACGGTGGGATGGCCGGCGATCGGCTGCGCCTTGAGCATCTGGATAATCTGCTGGAGTTGCTGTTGCGACATCGGTTTAACCTCTTCTTCGAGTTTGCCGCTGGCCGGCCGATGCGAGCCACTATAGCGCCGCTTGATTCGGGCCTGCAAAGGCCGGGCGTTTGCCGTTTCCATTCGAGGAGTTCTACAGTCGGGACAATGAAAGTATCGCTCTTCTATTTACCGTCGGTCGGCGGCAAAGCCGATATCGAAAAAGGCCGCGTCGGATTGCAGGGTCATCTCTACGATCAAATGCTGCACGACATCAGCGGGCAGGCGCGCCTCGCCGACGACCTTGGCTACGACTCGATCAGTTTCACCGAGCATCACTTTCACGTCGAAGGCTTCGAGCTGTCGAACAATCCCGTGCTGCTGGACTTGTACATCGCGATGCAGACCAAGCGGTTGCGCGTCGGCCAACTCGGCATCGTGTTGCCGTCGCAGAATCCACTGCGCGTTGCCGAGGACATCGCGATGCTCGATCGCATGAGCGGCGGGCGCGCCAACGCCGGTTTCGCGCGCGGCTATCAGCGGCGATGGGTCGATATCATGGCGCAGCAGACGCACGGCATTCACGGCGCGCTGCCGCATCAGCACGACGAGATCGACAACGCCAACCGCGCGGCCTTCGAGGAAAATTTTCGCATCATCAAGCAGGCCTGGACCCAGGATTTCATTTCCTACGAGGGCAAGTATTGGCGCGTCCCGCCCGGCGAGACGCCGTGGACGCTCGAGGCGACTGCGAAATGGGGCGGCGGCGTCGAGAATGGAATCGTGCGCGCCGTTTCGGTCGTGCCCAAGCCGGTGCAGAAGCCGCATCCGCCGATCTTTCAGCCGTTCGCGTCGTCCGAGCGCAGCATCAGGTGGTGCGCGCAGGAGGGCGTCACTGCGATTCTGCCGCCGCTGCATCCGTCGCTCGAACATCAACTGTGCGAAGTCTATGCGGAAGTGTCGCGCAAGCCGCTCGGCGAAGGGATGGGCGTGCTGCGCGATATCGTAATCGCCGACAGCGACGACGAAGCGCGCGCAATCTGGCATGAGAGCGGTTACTTCTGCGGCCACGAATGGTTCGAGCCGTTCGGATTTTCCAAGGGCCTCGAGGATCCGAAAACCGGCGAGCCCGCCGACCTGTGGACCAACGGTCTGGCGTTCGTCGGCACCGTCGACACTGTCACGCGCCAGGTCGAGCAGCTGCTCAAGCGCCTGCCAATCAGATGGATCTTCGCGTGGATGTACAACGGCCTGATGCCGCACGACCGCCTGATGAAAACGATCGAGCTGTTCTGGACGAAGGTACTGCCACGAGTGACCGACGCGCGCTGACAGCGCTCACTCGCGCCGGCTCTCCGCGACAAGTTACAATGGCCCGACGCGGCCGTGCACATACTCACTTCACACACGTTCCTCGAAGACCTGGCGATGGTGCTATGCGTCGCCGCCGTCACCACCATTATCTTTCAGAAAATCCACCAGCCCGTCGTCGTCGGCTATCTGATCGCCGGCATGATTGTCGGCCCCAACGTGCCGATTCCCCTGTTCGCCGACCTCGATCGCATCCACACGCTCTCCGAGCTCGGCGTGATCCTCCTGATGTTCGCGCTCGGGCTGGAGTTCAGCGTGCGCAAGCTGATTCGCCTCGGCCCGACGTCGGGCTTCATCACCGCGCTCCAGGTCGGCATCATGCTCTGGCTCGGCTACCTGTGCGGGCGCGCGCTCGGATGGACGCCGCTCGAGAGCATCTTCACCGGCGCGATACTTTCGATTTCCAGCACGACCATCGTCGCCAAGGCCTACCAGGAAACTCCCGTCTCGGACCGCCTGCGCGAACTGGTGTTCGGCGTGCTGCTCGCCGAAGATCTCACCGCTGTCGTCGAGTTGGCGATTCTGACCACGCTGGCGTCGGGCGCGAGCGTGTCAGCGTCGCTGATGACGGTGACAATCGCGCGCCTGGTTCTGTTCCTCGTCGCATTCGTCGGCATCGGATTTATCGTGGTGCCGCCGATCGTGCGATTCGTCGTGCGGATGGGGCGGCCCGAGACGACGCTGGTCGCGGTCGTCGGGCTGTGCTTCGCGTTCGCGATTCTCGCGGAGCAGGCGGGCTACTCGGTCGCGCTCGGCGCGTTCCTGGCGGGATCGCTCGTCGCGGAATCCGGCGACGTCGAGCAGATCGAGCATCTGGTCGCGCCGCTGCGCGACATTTTCGGCGCAGTGTTCTTCGTCTCCGTCGGCATGATGATCGATCCCGGGCTCATCGCCGAGCATTGGCAGGCGCTGATCGTGCTGACGGCCGCGGTGGTCGGCGGAAAAATGTTCGGCGTGACCTTCGCCTCGATCTTGAGCGGCGTAGGCACCAAGACCTCGATCGAAGCCGGCATGAGCCTGTCGCAAATCGGCGAGTTTTCGTTCATCATCGCCGGCGCGGGATTGAAGGCCGGCGCCACGCGCGACTTTCTCTACACGCTGGCGGTCGCGGTTTCGGCCGTCACCACCTTCCTGACGCCCTACATGATCCGCGGGTCGATTCCTCTTGCCGAATTCGTTTCCGCGCGGATGCCGCGGCGGCTTAAAGTGCTCGAGGCGCTCTACGACTCGTGGCTCGAACAGATTCGCAACGCCGGGCCGCCGGCGCGCGAAGCCAATTCGATCGCATGGCCTACGGCAGCCATTGTATCGAGCGCCGTTCTTATTGCCGCGATTCTAATAGTCAACGAACTCGATCCGCTCGATGTGACGACCACCGTCGCCGGCCTCCAACATCTCACCTACTTCTCCGCCGGTCTGTTCGTGGACCTGTTCGCGTTGCTGCTATGCGCCGCGCCCGCGGCCGCGATGTATTTCGCGGCGCGCCGGCTCGCGGCTGCGCTCGCGTTGCGCGCCTTCGCCGTGGCTCCTCCGCGCGGAGCGCCGGTGAAGGGCGCGTTGATCGAATTGCTGCAGATCGCGATTCTGCTGGTCGTTGCCGTGCCGCTGCTCGCGATCGTTCAGCCGTTTCTCGAGCCGGTCGAAGGAATCGGGATCACCGTGATCGCGATCCTGCTGATGACAGTCATCGTGTCCCGCAGCGCGCACCAGATGCAGGGGCAGATTCGCAACGCCACCCGTCTGATTGCCACCGCGCTCAGCGGCGCTCGCGCCGACGCCCGCGGCGCGCGGTCTTATGAAGTTCCCGGCGTCGGCACGATCACGCCCATCAGCTTGCGCGCCGGGAGCGAGGGCGTCGGCAAGAAATTGTCCGAGCTGGACTTGCACACCAGCTGTGGCGCGGTGGTGGTCGCGATAGGACGCGGCGATTCCGAGGTGGTGGTGCCGACCGGCGACGAAGTCCTCCGCCCCGGCGACGTCCTCGAACTAGCCGGCTCGACCGACGCCGTCGCCAATGCGCGGCGATTAATCGATAGACCGCGGTCCGCCGAACACGAAGCCTCGGCGTGAAATTTCGCGAGGCTGGTTGCATAATCGCACGAGCGGTCATAACGTTTTCGCGTTCGCGGCACTCACTTCTGCGAGGTTGATATGAATCTCAAAAATGCGGTCGCGCTTGTGACCGGGGGCGGTTCCGGACTCGGCGAAGCAACCGTCCGCGAATTCGCGTCGGCCGGGGCCAAGATCGCGATTCTCGATTTGCCGTCATCGCCCGGCGCCAAAATTGCCGCATCGATCGGCGCAAACGCATTGTTCGTCGAAGCCGACGTCGCCTCCGCCGATCAGGTGACGGACGCAATTGCGAAGACCGTGGCGAAGTTTGCCGCGATTCATATCGCCGTAAACTGCGCCGGTATCGGCCGTGCGATGCGCACGGTGACCAGGGACGGCCCGCACTCGCTCGACCTGTTCAGCAAGGTGATCGCCGTGAATCTCATCGGGACCTTCAACGTCACGCGGCTGGCTGCGGCGCAGATGGCGAAAAATCAGCCCGGCCCTGACGGCGAGCGCGGCGTGATCATCAACACCGCGTCGGTCGCCGCGTTCGACGGACAGATAGGGCAGGTCGCCTATTCGGCGTCGAAGGGCGGCGTGGTCTCGATGACGCTGCCAATTGCCCGCGACCTCGCGTCGCTCGGCATCCGCATCTGCACGATCGCGCCGGGAACCTTCGAGACTCCGATGCTGGCGGGGTTGCCCGAGCCGAATCGCAAAGCGCTGGCCGCGCAGATTCCGTTTCCGCAGCGCCTGGGCAAGCCGTCCGAGTACGCAGCGCTTGCGCGCCAGATCGTCGAGAACGAGATGCTCAATGGCGAGACGATTCGCCTGGACGGCGCCCTGCGGATGCCGCCGCGCTGAATCAAATCGTCGATGCGGTTCGCGCGACGCGCGTCGCCAGCAGAAACGCGAACGCGGCGAACGCGAGCGCGACGGCCACCGACGATCCCATCGGCATCGTCGCGCCGCCCGACCCCGGCTCGGCAAGATAGAGTCCCTGCCGCAGCGCTTCCACCGCGTAGGTCAGCGGATTCAGCCGCGTCGTCCAGACAAACCACGCCGGCGCCCCGGCCACTGGAAAGACCGATCCAGACAGCATCCAGATCGGCAGCAGCAGCATGTTCATGAACGCGTGGAAACCCTGCGTCGATTCGGTTCGCCACGCCATCGCCAGCCCGATGCTCGTCATCGCGAACGCGATCAGCCCCATCATCGCGAGCGACACCACGATCGCTTCGAGGCTGAGGTCGATTCCGGCCAGTGGCGCCATCGCGAGGAAGACGGCGCCCTGCATCAGCGACAGCGTCGTGCAGCCGAGCGCCTGGCCCAGCACGATCGTCGAGCGCGAGATCGGCGCGACGAGCACGCCTTGCAGGAATCCCTGGCGGCGATCGTCCACCGTCGATGCGGTCGCGAAAATCGCCGTGAACAGCAGCATCAGCACGATCACGCCGGGATAGAAGTATTCTATGTAGTCGAGCCCGGCCGGCATCCCGCTCGGCTTGAACGAGGCTTGCAGGCCGGCGCCGAGCAGCAGCCAGAAAACCAGCGGCGTCGCGATCGCGCTCATCACGCGAATCGGCTGCCGAATGAATCGGACGATCTCACGCTGCCACAGGGTTTCGGCCTGAAGAAACATCTCCACAACTGTTTTCCTATTCCGTCGGCGAAGTGTTTATGAAGAACTGATGCCCGGTGAGGTGCACGAACACGTCCTCGAGCGTCGGCTTGCCGAATGAAACCGATTCGATCTCTTCACTGAAAGCGTCGATGAGGTCGCGAACCAGTTCGTGCCCGCGCAATTTCTCAATGCGAATCGCGCCGTCCACGAGCTGGCTCTTGAGCTTGAAGCGCGCGAGGATTTTCCGCTGCAGAATTTCGGGCGCAGCCGTGCGGATTACAATCACGTCGCCGCCGACTTCGGACTTCAGCTCGCCCGGCGGCGCGATCGCGACCAGCTTCCCTTGATGCAGAATCCCGATGCGATCGCATCGTTCCGCTTCTTCCATGTAATGCGTTGTCAGCACGACGGTTACGCCTTCGTGCTCGCGCAGATGCTCGAGGTGGTTCCAGAACTCGCGCCGCGCCGCGGGATCCAGCCCGGTGCTGGGCTCGTCGAGCAGCAACAGCTCGGG
>JBOHWI010000005.1:0-2989 GCA_050736675.1 Binatus sp. (SeqCode) | reverse complement strand
GGAATCAAGAGCACAGTTCAAGGGCAAGCAAGCTCCGTGTGGTTTCTAAAAAGACACGGGATGCCCGAGTTGCTCGGCTATCGTCTCTGCCAATCGTGGAAACAACTCGTGACCGTCCTTGTCGTCGAACCACAAAGCGCGCGACGCGTCCCAACTGTAATGGAATCCGTGCGAACCGGCAGCCAGCCACATCTGCTTCATCTGCGATTGCCGCGACAGGATAAACTTAGCACCGCCGGCGAATTCGATCGTCACGACTCCGTCGGCGGTGGTGTAGTCCACTTCGTCGGGGTCGAGGTCCTCGAGCCACTTGGCAACCTTGCTCAGTGTCGCGTCGGAGCGTTCGCGAAATTCCTTATCGTCCATGTTAGTTTTCTCTTCTCACTGGGTGCAGGGGTCACCCCTGCCGAAGGAAGCATGAAACCCACCGTGGGTTTCGTTACGATTGAGTTCTCACGCCGCTGCGTTACCGTTGCGGACCTTTCTTTCTCATCTCTTCGTCGCGGTAGCGCTTGTACAGCAGGGTCCATTCGTTGGAGCCTTCGACGACGCCGCGTTTGATCGAATTGATCTTGCGCCGCACGATCGCGTCGAGCTCGTCGCCCTGCTCGTTAAATTGCGCGACGATTTCGCGCGCCTGCCGCAACGCCAGCGGGAAATTCGCGATCTCGGCCAAGCCCTCGTCGCGCAATTTTGCCAGTGACTCGCGCGCCAGGAACAGGACTCGTGCTTCGCTGAGCTTCATTTTTCCAGTGAATACGTACCCGAGCTTCTGCCGTCAGCTAGAGGGTGAAGTTCTTTTTCTCGGCCAGCCGCTGGCGAATCAGATTGCGCAACCGCGTGACGTCGAGCCGCGTATCCCGACGCGCCTCCGCCTCGGCCATCTTGTCGGCCTCTTCGTCGATCTGCGCTTCGGTCTCGAAATTCGCCGACATCAGCTCGACCACGCAGGCAACGAGATCCTTGAGCTCGCCCTTGGGTTTGATCAAGCCGCGATCGATCAACCCATTGACGAGATGAGTCGCCAGCGCATCGATCTGAGTCTCCCGCATCGCCATGCGATCACAGCTTGACCGGATCGCATGCAGGTTGTCAAAAGCACCCCTGCTCAGTGCGGCGGCTTCTTGGCGTTCTGCTGGTCTTGCTGTTCCTTGTAGACTTCGTCCATTTTCGGCTCGAGGGTCTCGTAGAATTCCTTGATGTGCCCGACATTAGCGCCGAGGTCGCCGGGAAAGTAGCGCAGCATCGAGGTTGCATCGGGGCGCGCCAGGCCGGAGCGCGAGCACACGTCGATCGCGCCGGAGGGGTCGATCCTGATCTTCACGTCGTCCTCGAGTCTGAAGATGCGCGACGTGTAGATGCAATCGATTGTCCCGTTGGCCGGATCGCCCTTGACGATTTTCCATCCGCCGAGCGAGTTGATCGTGTCCTGCGAGAGTTGGAACAGCTTCTGGCGCGGGATCCCCGGAAATTCGCGGCGAATCAATTCGGGAAAGACATCGTCGAGCGGGGCCGGCTCCGCGTTCGCCACTTCGTTTCGCGTCGTTTTCGGCTCGGGAGCCGCTTCCTTTCTGGCGGTATGCTTGCGCGGCTCTTTCTCAGCGGGAGCAGGCGGCGGAGCGGTCGGATCGCAAGTCACCGAGCCTGAACCGGTGGTGCTCGAGGCGGCGGAGTTCATAGTGACGAAACGGACCACGCGCTGCGCGATGCCCGGCCGTTCGAAGATCGTTTCGTTGTTCATGATCATCGTGACTCCCGCCGCGGCGATCGCCACGCCCACGAAAAAAATCGCAAGGCGGATCAACACCCGCAGCAAACGGCGCATGAACGGGATGAACAGGAGTGCGGCAAGTACAACGAGACCGACGATGAGTTCAGGCAGCGTAATCATGAGTTTCAGGTCCCCGAGGAATCCCTAACCGTTTATGCGGCGTTGGCGCAAGCCGGTGCGCGGACGGTTCCGCGGCGATGCGGCGGATAGCACCCAAAAGACACACCGGCGCGACCCCGATAGGGATATCGCGCCGGTCTTTATTCAGAGGTTGTCGAATTTGAGTGCTTACGCCGGCGCCGTGGCGAATCCGTCGCCCCCGTCGCCGCGCAGAATCGCATCGAAACGCTTGCCGCCGAGGTAGAACCGGCGCGCCTCGTCGTCGGTGACCGCCACCCGCCGCACGTCGCGGCGCCGAATCGGCCATATCCCACCGACCATCGGATGCCGCCCCTGACGATAGCTGAAAAAATAATAAGTGAACTGGCGCAGCACGCCCTTGCGCGCTTCGGCGTCGAGTCCGCGGCCGGCGCACAGCGTAAACATCGTGTGCAGGAAGCGCGGGATCGAGTAGAAGCCCTTGTAAGCGTCGCGATATGCGCCGAGCCAGCTTTCCCGGTCCAGCTTGTCGTGCTTGAGCGTGACGTGCTGCGAGTCGAGCTGATTGAAGTCCCAATCGATAATGGCGCCTTCCTGGGTGAAGCGCGCCTGGTCTTCGGTGCCCGGCAGCGGCGTCATGATAAAGAACGACACGATATCGAAGCCGATTTTTTTCAGCGTCGCCGCTGCGACTCGTCCGCAATCGGGTCCATCGAACGGGAAGCCTAGCATGTAGCCCGCATGCACCGACACGCCCACCTTGTGCCAGTTCTCGACCACGCGCCGATACTTGTCGATCACGTGCGCGCGCACCGCTTCGAGCTTGCCCTTGTGCTGGCGGTCGTCGGTGTTCTGGTACTTGGTCGCAGAGTTCAGGTTGTCTGGATTGAGCGACTCGATTCCGACGAACGCCTGGTAGCATCCCGCCGCCGCCGCCAGCTCGGTGAACTTCTTGCTGCGCCGATGCTTGGCGGTTTCGGTCTCGCCCTCGGCGACGTTGGCGTAGCACGAAGCGTCGACGTCCACCTGCATCATGAAGGACAGCTTCGGAAATTCCTTCTTCACCCCGGCCAGCCCGGTGAGAATCTCTTCCCATCGCGGGCTGCGGAAGAAGTCGTC
>JBOHWI010000004.1:0-5049 GCA_050736675.1 Binatus sp. (SeqCode) | reverse complement strand
GGTCCAGCCTCATGGGCGAGCGGATGCGCGTGCGGTCGCGTCTTTCGCGCATCCACTACCGCGGCCGCTTCTTCAAGTATCCGCTCGAGCCGCTCGACACGCTCCGCAACCTCGGCCCGGTCGAAGCGATGTCGTGCCTGTTGAGCTACCTGAGGGTTCTGCGGCGTCCTCACGAATCCGTGCGCAGCTTCGAAGACTGGGTGGTGCGCGCGTTCGGGCGCCGCCTCTACGAAACGTTCTTCCGCAGTTACACCGAGAAGGTCTGGGGCATCCCGTGCGCAGAGATCAACGCCGAATGGGCGGCGCAGCGGATACGAGGTCTGTCGCTCGGGTCAATCATCCGCGGATTGATACCGTTCCCGACTCGCGGCACTGGCGTCATCAAGACGCTGGTCGACCGCTTCCGCTATCCGCCGCACGGTCCGGGTGAAGTCTGGGAACGGGTCGCGCGAATTATCGAGAGCGAAGGCGGCGCGATCCGGATGGGCGAGCGCGTGGTCGCCATCGAGCGGGAGGCGGGACGCGTCAAGTCCGTGACCACCGACGGCCCGGCCGGACGCCGTTCGAACAGCGGCGAATACTTTATCTCGACGATGCCGCTCGCGGACCTGGTGCCGGCATTGAATCCGCGTGCTCCCGGCGACGTCATCGCCGGTGCGCGCGCGCTTCGCTTTCGCGACTTCATAACGATTGCCCTGGTCCTCGACCAGGCCCAGGTCTTCCCCGACAACTGGATTTATATTCACGACCCGAGCGTGCGCGTCGCGCGAATCCAGAACTTCAAAAATTGGAGCGCGGAGATGGTGCCCGACGCGCGCTACACGATGCTCGGCCTCGAGTATTTCTGCACCGAAGGCGATTCGCTCTGGTCGAGCTCTGATGCGAATTTGATAGCGCTGGCCAAGGACGAACTCGCAGCACTAGGGCTTGCTCAACCCGCCTCGGTCATCGACGGCACCGTGGTCCGGCAGCCCAAGGCCTATCCGGTTTACGATCACGACTATCGCGCGAACGTCGCCTGCGTTCGATCGTTCCTCGAAGCCGCCCTGCCGAATCTGCAAGTCGCCGGACGCAACGGGATGCACAAGTACGACAATCAGGACCATGCGATGCTGACCGGCATGATGGCCGCACGAAACATCATGGGCGGCTCTTTCGATCTCTGGCGTGTCAACTCCGACGCCGAGTACTTGGAGAGTGAACCGGACACTCCGGCTGAAGGCGGCCGGATCCAGCCGCGCCTCGTTGTTCAACCTCGCGCTGACCTAGCGCGTGCGCCGCTCGATCTGGCGTCCTCGACCAAGGACGCCTGAGCGCGGCGATGGCACGAATGGACGAAGATTGCGCGACGCCGGCTCTCTCTGTGATCGTCCCCGCGCGCAATGCCGCTGCCACTCTCCCGCAGTGCCTCGACGCTCTCACATTGCAGGCGGCGGCAGCGCCGTTTCCCGTCGAGGTGATCGTCGTCGACGACTGCTCGACCGACGAAACCGCCGAAGTTGCGTCGCGCTACGATGTCGCGTCGAGCCGAGATTTTCGATCGATCAAACTTCCCCGCCATCTCGGGCCTTCGACCGCGCGCAATCGCGGAGCTGAACTCGCACGCGCCCCGGTCCTGTTCTTCCTCGACGCCGACGTCGTCCTCGCCCCCGGCGCCCTCGAGCGCGGAGCGGCCGCGATAGCCCGATCGGGTGTCGGTGCGGTGATTGGCTCTTATGACGACGACCCCGCCGCGCGCTCGACTGTCAGCCGCTTCAAGAACCTTGCTCATCACTACTTTCATCAGCGCTCGCGCGCCGCAGCGACCACGTTCTGGAGTGGATGCGGCCTTGTCCGGCGCGACGTCTTCGTGGCGGCCGGCAGATTCGACGAAGATCGGCGCGCCGTTGAGGACGTGGAGCTTGGTTACCGGATGGTTGCGCAAGGCGTCCAAATCATGCTGGACCCATCCCTCCAGGTGAAGCACCTGAAGCGCTGGACGCTGCGGTCGCTAGTCGCGACTGACGTGATGGGCCGCGCGATACCGTGGACGCTGCTCTGGCTCGAAGGCCGTCGCCTGCCGCCAGACCTCAACTTCTCGGCCGATCAGCGGGTTGCCGCAGTCGTGGCGCTCGCGCTCGCGATCTCGATTGTCGCCGCGCCGTTCCTTTCCGCGGTTTGGCTTCTGGTTGGCGCACTCTCGGTGCTCGGCCTGTGGCTGAACCGCGGTCTTTACCGATTGCTGCTGAGCAAGGGCGGGTTCCGGTTTGCGATCAAGGGATTCATTCTCCAGCAACTTTACTACCTGTATTCGATCTTCGGCCTGGCCGCGGGCACCGCGATATTCGTCGCGCGATCTTTCACCCGCCGGATCGAGGCGGTGCTGCGACGGGCTGGGGCGTGAACAGCGCAAGGCCATGGTCAAGTTAGCGATCGCGGGTTTCGGGCGGCTGGCGCGCAACTACTACGTTCCGGCACTCGCGACGCTTCGCCACGCACAAATCGTCGCCGTCGCCGATCCGCTTGCGGCCTCCCGTGACGCTGCCGTCGAATGCTTTCCTGCAGCGCGCATCTACTCGGACTATCGCGAACTGCCGGCGAGCGAGAGCATCGACGCGCTCGTGGTCGCATCGCCCCCGTCAACGCATCTGGCGATTTGGAACCTCGCATCGCAGCGCCGAATCCCGGTCCTGATGGAGAAACCATTCGTGCTGGGCGGCGAATTCGAGCGCGCTGCGAGCTCAGCCGAAGCGCGGCCGCTGCTGATGCCGAATTTCAATCGCCGATTCTGGCCGAGCTATCGGAAGATGCGCGAACTCTGCCTCGACGGGAGCATCGGCGAAGTCGAACGCGCCACATTCACGCTGCGCGTGAACCTTGAACCGTGGAGCTCCGTAACGCGCCATCGGCTCGATCCCGGCGAAGGCGGCGCCCTCTACGATCTTGGCAGTTCTCAACTCGATCTGATCGAATTCGTCTTCGGCCGGGCGATCGCCGCGGTCAACGCAAGGATCAGCGAAATCGAATCATCCGGCCGTCGAGTGTTGCTTAGGGTTCTGTTGAACGGAGGAGTTCGCGCCAGATGCGAGCTCGGCTACTCCGCTCGCAACCGGGAGAGCGTATCGATTGTCGGCGCCAAAGCTTCGGTCTATCTCGAAAATCCGAATGCCGCACTGCACGTCGCTGCGCGCGGCACGCGCAAGTTCCTGGCCGAAAAATGGCTCCGCGATTCGATTGCGTTCGGCACTCGCGCGGTTTTGAGGGAGCGCTCGATGTTGCGCTACACAATTCGCGCCTCACTCGCCGAATTCATCGACGCGCTTTCGGCCGGCCGAGGGTTCTCGCCGGGATTCGACGCCGCCGCCCGCAATAGCGTATGTCTCGACGCAGCGTTGAAGTCGGCCGCGAAGCACAGGACCGTCGAAGTCAAATCGATCGAAAGCGAGCATGTCCACCAAGCGCAGGCCTAAACTGGCAATGCTCGGCTTCGATGCGGCCGAGTTCAGTTACATCGTCGAGCATCTGTCGTTGCTGCCCAACTTTCGCCGTGCGCTTGGATGCGGAATGCTTCGGCGTCTGGACTCGCCTGCGGATTTGATGGCGGGCGCCGTCTGGCCGACCTGCTACACGGCGAGCCCGCCGGGCGAGCACGGGATTCATCACCTGATGCAGTGGGACGCGGACGCGATGCGCCTGAGACGCATCGCCGCCGACTGGCTCAACTGCGAACCGTTCTGGCGCGGGCTCGAGCGCCGCGGCCATTCGGTAATCGCGCTCGATGTCCCGATGACTTTTCCGCCCGCCCGATGCGCCGGTACCGAGATCAGCAGTTGGGGCGCGCACGACCAGATCAGCACCTTCACCGCCTGGCCCCGGGAACTCGAGAGCGAGATCCGAAGGCGTTTCGGCGAGCATCCGATGGGAATCGAAGTTCCGGTCGAAAAATCGCTCGGCGAGCGGATGCGAGTCCGGACCAATCTCGTCAACGGAGTCCGGATCAAAAGTGAGATGACTCGCTGGCTGCTCGCCGCCCGCGAGTGGGACTTCTTCATCGCCGTGTTCGGCGAATCGCACCGCGGCGGCCATATCCTGTGGCCGGACGGCGTTGACGGTGAATCGACGATTCCGCCAAGCGCCCTGCTCGACATCTACCGCGCGCTCGACGAGGCGCTGGGCGAGGTCCTGTCCGCCATCGATCTTAAAAGCACCACGGTCGTCCTGTTCGCGCTGCACGGGATGGGGCCGAATCTGTCGCAGGAACATTTCGTTCCGCCACTGATGGACCGGATCAACGTCCGCTTCAGCGAACTGGAACCGGGCTTTTACGCCAAATCAGGACCGCCGCGCCAACGCAGTCTCATGCGATTTCTGCGCGAAAGAGTCCCGCCGCGGCTTCAGTCCGCGATCGCGAACATGGTCCCGCAGCGAGTGCGCGACGGGGTTGTCAATCGTGCGCTCACGTCGGGCTACGATTGGGCTCGCACACCGGGACTTGCGGTCAGAGCCGACTGCAACGGATATGTCCGCTTTGATCTAGCCGGCCGCGAGGCGCAGGGGATGGTCGAGGCCGGGAGCACGGCGTTGTCCCGGTATTCGGATCTGATTCGTGAATCGTTCATCAGCCTGAGCACAACCGACGGCAGGCCGCTGGTGGGCGATGTTCTGGTCGCGGCGGAGCACTTTCCCGGCCAGCGCGCGCATCGTCTGCCGGACCTGATCATAACCTGGGCCGGGCTCGAGCCGGCCTCGCATGCTGTCTCTTCGCTTGGAAACCTGGACGGCGAACTGGACACCGGCCGCGGCGGAAACCATCGCGCAGCAGGATTTCAGATCCTGCTCCAACCCGGTATCGAACGGGCCGCAGAAGGGCCGCCGCTTGCGATCGGCGACTTCGCCCGGTCGATTATGCAGATCTTCGAGCAATCCACAATCTAACGCGAACCGTCGTGCGCAGCCGCCTGCAACGCCGCGCAAATTTCCCCCTGCGCGCGGCTCGCGTAGCGGTACAACCTGACTCCGTCACGGTCGAAGGCAATCTCGCCTCGCCCCGAATTCCAAATCAAGCTATCC
>JBOHWI010000003.1:0-2117 GCA_050736675.1 Binatus sp. (SeqCode) | reverse complement strand
AAGGTGAAAAAACGCCGTGCGCTGGCTGACGCGTGCCGCCTGCTGCATGTTGTGGGTGACGATGACGATGGCGTAGCGGCCGCGCAGCTCGTCGATCAGTTCCTCGATCCGCGCCGTGGCGATCGGGTCGAGCGCCGAACAGGGTTCGTCCATCAGGATGACTTCGGGATCGACGGCGATAGCGCGGGCGATACACAGCCGTTGCTGCTGTCCGCCCGAAAGGCTGCCGCCCGGCCGCCGCAGCCGGTCCTTCACCTCTTCCCACAGCGCGCCCTGGCGCAGGCTGCGCTCGACTATCGAATCGCGTTCGGCGCGGCTAACCTGCACGCCGTTGAGGGTCAGCCCGGCCGCGACGTTGTCCTCGATCGACATGGTCGGGAACGGCGTCGGCTTCTGAAAGACCATCCCGATTCGCCGCCGCACCTGCACCGGATCGACCTCGTCACCGTAGATGTTTTTGCCGTCGAGCAGCACCTCGCCGGTCGCGGTCGCGCCCGGCACCACTTCGTGCATCCGGTTGAGGCATCGCACCAACGTCGATTTGCCGCATCCCGAAGGCCCGATAATCGCAGCGATACGGTTTTCCTCGAACGCGAGACTGACGTCCTTAAGCGCGCGATTCTTGTGGAAGTACGCGTTCAGTTCTCTTACGACCAGCTTCTCAGCCATGATTACCTTGGCGCCTTCGCCGCCCCGCCCATCAGCCAGCGCACGCCAAGTTCGAGCCCGAGGATTATCGCGGTCAGCACCAGCGCGCCCGCCCATGCCTGCCGCTGCCAGTCGGCAAACGGCGAAATTGCATAAGTATAAACTTGCACCGTCAGCGTGTTGATTGGATGGAACAGCGAAGTTGACCAGAACCGGTTGCCGAACGCCGTGAATAGCAGCGGCGCCGTCTCGCCCGAGACTCGCGCCACCGCCAGGATTACACCGGTCGTGATGCCCGACAGCGCCGTGCGCGCGACCACCGACAGCGTCGTGCGCCAATGCGGCACGCCGAGCGCCAGCGACGCCTCGCGCAGTTCGGGCGGCACCAGCAGCACCATCTCCTCGGTAGTGCGCGTGACCAGCGGAATCATGATCGCCGCCAGCGCGACCGCGCCGGCCAGCGCCGAGAACCCGCCGAACGGCCGCACGATGACGGCGTAAGCAAAGATCCCGACCACGATCGACGGCACGCCCATCAGGACGTCGGCCGAAAATCGTACCCAGTTGGTGAACTGGCTGGTGCGATTGGCCGCCAGGTAGAGGCCTGCGCCGACTCCGATCGGCACGCCTATCAGGCACGCCATCCCAACCACTTCCAGCGTACCAACGATCGCGTTGGCCATCCCGCCGCCTTTCTCGCCGACCGGCGCGGGCATGTGCGTAAAAAACGCCCAGTTCAGGCTCGCGAAACCCTTCGTCAGCAGGTAGCCCAATACCAGGAATAGCGGGATCAGCGTCACCACGGTCGCGCCGACCGTGATCGCCATCATCGAATCGCTCTTGAACTTGCGATAGCGATAGCTGCTCTCGCCGTTAAGGTTACTGAAGACTCCGGCTGCCATTACTTGCCCGTCTCCTGGTAGCGCCGCCGCTGCACGACAAGCACCAGCGCCCGCGCCACAACGTTAAGCACGATTCCCAGAATCAGCAGCACCAGCCCCAATTCGATTAGCGCGGCAACGTACAGGTCAGAGGTGGCTTCCGCGAATTCGTTGGCGATTACGCTGGCCAGCGTCGCCGCCGGCTTGAACAACGACGCGGAAATGTCCGCCGAGTTGCCGATTACCATTGCTACCGCGATCGTCTCGCCGAGCGCACGCCCCAAGCCCAAAATGATCGCGCCAATTACGCCGGTCATCCCGTACGGAATCACCGCCGTCTTGACCATCTCCCACTTGGTCGCGCCCAGCGCGAGCGCCGCTTCGCGCTGAGTATGGGGGACCACGCGAAATACATCGGTGCAGACCGAGGAAATGTACGGCACGATCATGATCGCGAGCACGACCCCCGCCGAAAGCATCCCGACCGACACCTTGGGCCCCTGGAACAACGGCAGCCAGCCGAACCAATGCTCGAGCGGCGGCTCGACGTAATCGCGAATCCACGGACCCATCACGAATATCGCCCAC
>JBOHWI010000002.1:0-7744 GCA_050736675.1 Binatus sp. (SeqCode) | reverse complement strand
CTATTGCACCGCCGCCCGCGATGCCCGGCGCGACCGTGCGCAGCCTGGCGCCGCTGATCGCGTTGTTCTACGTCGCCGCGATCTCCGAGCGCGCCTGGCTCTTTTACCGCACGCGCTGACACGCCTGACCGTCTATTCGCGGGGTGTAGCGCCCGCAAGCGTCTTCTACCTATAGGAAGCTAATACTACTTATTGTAGGTATATTTCTTGCTCGATCCACGGGTGAGTACGCGATGAAACTGCAGGGGCACATACCAACAGTCACGGTTGGCGCGCGGGGCTGGCGCGCGCCAATGATCGCATTAATTTCGCTTGCAGGAGCGTCGATTCTTGTGCTGACGCTACAATCGGTCATCCTGCTCAACAATCCACTGTTCGCGCGCCTACGGACGTCGTTGGTTGCACCTGGTCATATTAGCCTTGCTCATCGTGTCTCGCTCGATAGGCACTTGTTGAGCCATCCGATAGATCCGTCGAGACGGTTTTCAGTTGCGCACCCGCTACCGGCGAATGTCGCTGCGTCGCAACCATTCTCAATTGGTGTCAGCGAGCGGCTTGCGTTCGAGGTCTTCGGCCAGGCAGCGCTTCGCGACCTGTTGTCAGACGAAAGGATGGAGCGCCAGCTGAAACCGCGCAAGAATCGTATGCTGCTGATGCTGATGTGGCTCCGACTCCATACGCAGCGGAGCTAACACGCTCCCTTCAGTCTGCCCGCGCGACGCTTTAATACAGATGCCGCACGCCGCGACGCCATTTCGTCAACCCATCTTGGCGAGCAGGTCCAGCATGTCGTTGGCGTGCTCCTCTTCCATCTTGTTGATTTGCTCGATCAGTATCCTGGTGGTCGGATCGCCTTCACCCAGCCATCGGATGATTTCCGAATAGCTCTGGATTGCGATGCGCTCGGCGATCAGGTCTTCCTTGATCATATCGACCAGCGTTTTGCCTTCGACGTACTCCGAGTGCGCGCGGTCCGCGAGCCCCTTGGGACTGAAGTCCGGCTCGCCGCCGAGTTGCGTGATTCGCTCGGCAACCCAGTCGGCGTGTTGCTGCTCTTCGTTGGCATGCTGCAGGAATTCCGCCTTGACTGAGTCGGAGCTGATCCCCTGCGCCATGAAGTAGTGGCGTTTGTAGCGGAGCACGCAGACCAGCTCGGTCGCGAGCACGTCGTTGAGGACTTTCAACACCTGCTTGACGTCGGCCTTGTAGCCCTCGGTGACGGAGCCCTTTTCCATATTTTTGCGGGCGTTTTCGCGGAGTTTTTTAACGTCGGTTAGGAATTTATCCATGTGGAAGTCTCCTTTTGGTGGCGCTTAGCGTAACCCTTTTTTCGCTTTGTGGACAAAGCGGCAATCGGTTAAAGCCCGGCCGCAGGGACGATGAAGACTGCTCACCGCCGTGCTACCTTTGGAGCGAATCGGGCAAACGCAATTGGAACCCCGCATACTAGCGCGCGCCGAGCATCCGATCTCACGCCGCGATATCGACGCCAATGTCCTCAAGGTTCTGTATCGCCTGGCCGGCGCCGGCTTCGAGGCCTACCTGGTAGGAGGCGGCGTGCGCGACCTGATGCTCTCGCGCAAGCCCAAGGATTTCGACGTCGCCACCTCGGCGCATCCGCAGCAGGTGCGCGACCTGTTCCGCAACTCGCGGATGATCGGACGGCGGTTTCGCCTGGTGCACGTTTTCTTCGGCCGCCAGAATGTCGAGGTCGCGACCTTTCGCAAGCAGGCCGAGGCCGTCGCCGACACCGACGACCCGCTGATTCGCCTCGACAACACTTTCGGCACGCCCGAGGAAGACGCGTTTCGCCGCGACTTCACCGTCAACGCGCTGTTCTACAGCCCGCAGACTTTCCACGTGATCGATTTTCCCGGCGGCGTCGACGACCTCGAGGCTCGATTGATCCGTACGATCGGCGACCCCGAGCTGCGGATGCGCGAAGATCCCGTGCGCATGATGCGCGCGGTGCGCTTCGCGGCCAAGCTCGGCTTCGAAATCGAGCCGGCCACCCGCGCCGCCATCGAGCGTCATCGCGCGGACCTCGCCAAGGCCTCCGTGCCGCGTCTGGTCGACGAGACCTACAAGACGCTCGGCCAGCCCGAGGCCGCACATGCGCTGGTGCTGATGGAGGAGCTGGGATTGCTCGAATACGCGATCCCGCCTCTCGCCGCTCATCTGAAGTCGCGCGGCGCCACGATGGCCGAGCAGCCCGCCGTCCGCAACATGGCGGCGCTCGGCCGCGCAATCGCGAGCGGATACGCCCCCGACCATTCGATCGTGCTCGCGGCGCTGATGCTCGACCTCTATCGCGACGGCGCCCGGGTCAGCGGCGGCGACGCGCGCGGCGGCGGCGACCACCGCCTCGATCTGCTGGGCGAGCTGCGCGCGCGCGGCTTCGCGCGCGGCGACACCGAGCAGATGCGGCTCGTCCTCGAGGCGTTTCAGAATCTTGCCGCGCCCACGCGGCGCACGCGGCGCCTGATGCGCCGGCCGTACTTTCCCGACGCGCGGATGTTCTTCGAGATGACGGCGCCGACCTACGCGATCGATCCCAGCCGCATGATTCGCTTCCTCGCCGACCCCGACGCTTTTGCCGCGAGTTCCGCACCGTCGCCGGCGGGCGACGGCGCTCAGCCGCCCACCGGCGGCAATCGCCGGCGTCACAGACGGCGTCGCCGCCGCCGCTCGCGCCACGGCGGTGCCAACCCATCCGGCGACGCCAACGGCGCTGCCGCGCTGCTGCCGTCGCCCGATCCCACCCGCCGCGACTAACGTTGCGCCGCGCGGACACCCCCATCGACTAACCACTCACCATCGACTACTTTTGACACCACTATGCCCGCGAACAATCTGCGCTCCGATCGAATCTGGATGGACGGTGCGATGGTCCCCTACGACGAGGCCACCGTTCACGTCCTCACCCACAGCCTGCACTACGGCCTGGCGGTCTTCGAAGGGATGCGATGCTACAAGAGCGACGATGGCCGCTCCGCAATCTTCCGCGCCCGCGAGCACATCCGCCGACTCATCGACTCCGGCCACATCGTCGAGATGGAAGTGCCCTACAGCCACGAGGAACTGCTCAAGGCCTGCGCCGATGTCGTGCGCGTCAATAAATTCGCCGAATGCTATATCCGGCCGCTGGTGTTCTTCGGCGAAGGTGAGATGGGCCTGTCGGCGCGCGGCAACAAGATCCGCGTCTCGATCGCCGCGTGGCCGTGGGGCGCGTATCTCGGGCAGGACGGCGTCGACCAGGGCGTGCGCCTCAAGACGTCATCGTTCGTCCGATTCCATCACAACTCGATGATGCCGGCGGCGAAAGCCACCGGCCACTACGTCAACTCGATCCTCGCCGGCTACGAGGCTCGGCGCAACGGCTACGACGAGGCGCTGTTGCTCAACACCGAGGGCTTTGTGGCTGAGGGCAGCGGCGAGAACGTGTTCGTCATTCGCGACGGCGTAGTGCGCACGCCGCCGCTCACGTCGGTGCTGGCGGGAATCACGCGCGACGCGGTCATCAAGATTCTCCGCGACAACGCAGTCGAGGTGCGCGAGGAATATTTCGCCCGCGACGCGTTTTACATCGCCGATGAAGCCTTCATGACCGGCACCGCCGCTGAGGTAACACCGGTCGTAGAGCTCGACGATCGCAAGATAGGCCCGGGCAAACCCGGCCCAATCACAGCCAAGGTGCAGCAGGTCTTCCAGGCCACCCTGCACGGCCGCGAGCCTAAGTACCGCGACTGGCTCTACTACGTGTGATTTCTTGTGGTTCCCCTTCCCGCGCGGGGTGAGGGGTTAGGCTCCTCGGGGAACCTTCGAACCCGCGGCTCAGTTAAGGCGGCAGAGTGGAGACAGGCATGAAAATGTTCACCGTCGGAATCGCAATCGCCGTTATCATCCTCGTCGTCGCGATACGCCCGCGGATCGCGCGCGCGGCGCTGCTCAAGGAAGGCCAGATCGCACCGCCGTTCACGACGCAGATGATTACGGGAGAAAGTGAAGTGCCGGTCTCGCTCGCCGACTTCCACGGCAAAAAGGTCGTCCTCTATTTCTATCCCAAGGATGAAACCCCCGGATGCACCAAAGAGGCGTGCGCGTTCCGCGACGGCTATGCGCGCTACACCAGCGCCGGCCTCGTGGTGCTCGGATGCAGCGTCGATTCGGCCGATGCGCACAAGGACTTCATTCGCAAAAACGGCTTGCCGTTTCCGCTGCTGCTCGATCCCGACAAGAAAATCGCGACCGAATATGGGGCGGCGAACGGGATTCCGATCCTCGGGCTCGATCGGCGAATTACCTATGTCATCGATGAGAACGGCAAGATCGTGAAAGTTTATCCGAGCGTCGATCCGTCCGTCCACGCGATTGAAATCCTGAACGACCTCGGCCTCGCCGGCGCCGCCCCTCCCGCCCAAGCCAGTCCCGCGCCTCCGCCCTCGAACTGAAATTACGGCTCCAAGCGTTCCATTAATCGCGGGAATGGGACCGTTTCGCGAATGTGATGTATCCCGCAGAGCCAGCCGGTCATGCGCTCGATGCCCATGCCGAAGCCGGCGTGGGGGACTGAGCCGTAGCGGCGCAAGTCGAGGTACCATTCGAAGGGAGCGAGCGGCAGGCCGTGCGACGTTATCTTGGTGCGCAGCGTTTCGTAGTCATCCTCGCGCTGGCCGCCGCCGATTATTTCGCCGTGGCCTTCCGGCGCGAGCATGTCGACGCATAGCGCGACTTCCGGACGCGCGGGATCCTGCTTCATGTAGAACGCCTTGCACGCGGTGGGGTAGCGATGCACCATCACGGGGCGATCGAATTCCTCGGACAGTGCGGTTTCCTCGTCGCCGCCGAAGTCGTCGCCCCAGTTGACTGCCACGCCCTTGCGCTTCAGCCGTTCGATCGCTTCGTCGTAGCTGATGCGTGGATACGGAAGCTGCGCTGCGGACTGCAACTTGGTCGTATCGCGCTCGAGTGTCTTGAGCTCGGCGCTGCGGCGCTCGAGCACGCGGCCGACGATGTACGACACGAAATTCTCGGCCAGCTCCATGTCGCCGTCGAGGTCGCAGTAAGCGACTTCCGGCTCGACCATCCAGAACTCCGTCAGATGGCGCCGCGTCTTGGATTTCTCGGCGCGAAATGTCGGCCCGAAGCAGTACACCTTGCCGAATGCCAGCGCGCCCGCCTCGGCGTAAAGCTGTCCGCTCTGCGTCAGGTAGGCCTTGCGCTCGCCGAAGTAGTCGAGTTCGAACAGGTTGGTAGTTCCCTCGCACGATGTCGGCGTCAGAATCGGCGCGTCGAACAGGACGAAGCCGCGCTCGTGAAAGAAATCGCGGCACGCCGAGGCCACCTCGCTACGGATGCGCAAGATCGCGTGCTGCCGCGAGGAGCGAATCCACAGGTGGCGATTGTCGAGGAGAAACGCGATGCCGTGATCCTTGGGCGTGATCGGATAGTCGGTCGCCGGCGACACGAGCTCGATTGCCTTCAGCGTCAGCTCGACCCCGCCCGGCGCGCGCTTGTCCTCGCGCACGATACCGGTCACTTCGAGCGAGGTTTCCTGCCCCATGTGATCGGCTGCGGCGAAACTGTCCGCGCCGAGATCGGCGAGCGACGCCACGCACTGGCATACTCCAGTGCCGTCGCGCACCTGCAGAAAATGTATCTTGCCGCTGGACCGCTTGGCCGCCAGCCAGCCCTTGAGCGTGACCTCGTTTCCCGCGTGCTGCGACAGCTCTTCGATATAAACTCGCGCCATGCGCTCATTTAAGCATATCGCCGCGCAAGTACATCAGCGCGGACGCGTCGCGCGCTGCATCTTCATCAGCTAGGCTCGTGAGTGGGAGGGGCGGCGGATGAACGGGCTGAACGGGCTGGACTATGTCGCGGTCGCGCTGTTCGCGGTCGGCGCAATCTACGGGCTGCAAAGGGGCGCGCTCAGGATGGTTACGTCGGTGGTGTCGCTGGCGGCCGCGATTTATTTCGCGTCACTCTACTACAGCCGGGCCGGAGCGTTCGCGGAGACGCAGCTCGGATCCTCACATACGGTCGGCGCGGTGATCGGCTACGTCGCGGTCTTCGCGTTGATCTTCTCGGCGGTGGAAATAATCGGCACGTCGGCGATCCGCCTGATGCAGATCGTTCACCTGAACCCGCTGGATCGACTGGCCGGCGGCCTGCTCGGCGCGGGAATCGCAGCGGTCTTCGCGGGGCTGGGCGTGATGCTGATGGCGGCAGTGCTGCCGCCCGACGCGGCTATTCTGCGCAACTCGCAAATGGTGCCGATGCTGCTGGCCTACAACGAGATGCTGGTGCGATACATCCCGGGCGAAGCGCAGCTCGCCTACGAGCGCAATCGCGACGAACTGATGAGATTCTGGGTCCAGAATGCGATGAAGGGCGCGAGCCCAGCGCCGGTGGCGACCGTGTCGTCGCCGGCTGCGTTGCCCTCGCCCTCCACGAAGTGATCGGCGAACTTTTTCGCTGACGCGCTTACGCGATAGCGCCGTCCACCGCCTGAACCAACCTGGCCTTCGGCACCGCGCCGATTATCTGTTCCTTGACCTGGCCGCCCTTGATGATGAGCAGATTGGGAATACCGCGCACGCCATAACGCCCCGGCGTCTGCGGATTGTCGTCGACATTGATCTTCGCAATCTTCAGGCGCCCGTCGTACTCGCCCGCGAGATCGTCGAGGATTGGTGCGATGGCTTTGCACGGCCCGCACCACGGCGCCCAGAAATCGACCAAAACCGGAGTCGATGATTTCAAAACTTCCTGGTCGAAGTTCGCGTCGGTAACATGAACAATTTTATCGCTGGACATCGGAACGTGTCTCCTGTGCTTTCGGTCGCACGTTGAACATAAGTACGACCGGCTACGCAGTCAAGGCAGCGATGATTTGCACTTGATCGGCGCGATGAATCCACTACCCTTGGAAAGCCATGGCTGCGCCGATGATGAACGATGTATTGCCCGACCTGCTCGAGGAGATGGTCTATCTGCTCAAGCAGCAGGGCGCCGATCCGCTGGAGTCGAAGCTGCGCGCGCTGAGGATCGAGTCGATCTGCGATTGCGGCGACGAGAATTGCGCGAGCTTCGCGACCGCCGCCGAGGTGAAGGTCGCCAACTACGTCGAACTGCAGTCGATGGAGGGCCAGGTCATCATCGATCTCAACGCCAACGACGAGATCTGCTTCATCGAGGTGCTCGGCCGTCCCGACGTGAAGTACTTGCTCGAAGAATTTTACGACGCGCAGGGCTGACCCACGCGCATCGCGACTCTAACCCGCTAACCCGCCGCGCGCTTTTGCGGCGCGACGCGAAACCGCTCGACGAAGTCCGCGACCTCGCCCGCGACGCGCTCTTTCTCGCTGTCCACCGTGATCACGTGGTAGCTTTCCTCGAGCTCGACCGCGCGCTTTTCGGGACTGCCAAGGTGTTTCATCACGTAGCCGACATTTTTTCGCATCGGGCACGTGTGATCGCGCCGCGCGTGCATCACCAGCGCGGGCTGCGTGATCCGCGGCAACATCGGCTTCACCACCGCGGTTAAATCGAACAGGTTCATCGGCGCCGACAAGGGCATCAGGCGGCAGCTTGGATACACCGATCGCGCGGCCGCGTCGTGGATATCCGAGCCGCCCCATTCACGCAGGTAGATCTTCTCTACCAGCGAGCCGAGCAGACCCCGCAGGCCCCGCAGCATGATGGTGGTCGAGGTCGGCAGAAAAAACGCCGGCGCCAGCAT
>JBOHWI010000001.1:0-4340 GCA_050736675.1 Binatus sp. (SeqCode) | reverse complement strand
GCGCCGGCATCCTGCTGGCCGAGGGCGTCCTGCAAAGGGTTGACGGCGTCACGGCCATTCGCGCGCGCCGCTTCGAGGAGATCAGGATTCCCGGCGTAGTGCCACCGTCGCACGACTTTCATTGATCGCGATTTCAAGCGTAACCGGTTTTCCGCATTAACGTACATTCAGGTAAGAACGAACGCCGCCAATCAAGGTGGCGCTCATCGCTCAAGGAGCTTTTATGGTTTCGAAGTTCTCTCGCGGTATCGTTCCCGTAGTCATGGCAGTCCTGCTGGTCGCTGCAGTCGCGCGTGTCGCTTCGTCGAATTCGGGCGGTTTCGGCGGCGGTCCAATGGGGCATCGCGGGTTTCACGGCATGCACGGCGGTATGGACATGCTCGGCGTCCCGCTTCCTCTCTTGCTGAAGACCGCGAATCTGACCGACGCACAAAAGCAGAAAATCCGCACTATTTTCGAGAACCGGCGCACTTCGAGGAAAGCTGAATTCCAGCAGCTCCAAGCCGCCAGGGAAGCCATCGCGGCCAAGTTCATGTCCACCGGCGCGGTTGCCTCGAGCGACCTATCAAGCTCGGTTTCAACAATCACTCAGCTACAGAGTCAAATGACCAACGAGCGGGTTCAGGACGCGATAGCGATTCGCAACGTGCTGACTCCCGCGCAGCTCGCGCAAATTTCCGCCACCAAGGCCAAGCTCGACTCGATTCACGCCGAGATGAAAGCGCTGTGGGCGCAAGGCGGCAGCCCGCCTCGAGCGACTCCGCAACGCCGACCGAGTAGAAATTCGCCGGAACCTCCGCCACGCGGACGGTCGTGGCCATCAGGCTGCGACTCGTCCGCGTCTTTCGCAGACTAAGTGAATTTGAAACCGCACTAACCGCGTCCCGCGAAAATGCGCTAGTCTCTCGGCAAATGGTAGTCGGGAGAAGCTCATGAGACTCAAGGGAAAGGTCGCGCTGATCACCGGCGCAGGCTCCGGGATGGGGCGCGCGGCTTCCGTTCTGTTCGCGCGCGAAGGCGCAAAGGTCGCGGCGATCGATGTAACCGAGGCGTCGGCCGCCGAAACTGCGCGAATGATCAAAGCGGCCGGTGGTGAAGCGATCTCGTTGCGCGCCGACGTGTCCGACTCCGAAGACGCCCGCGCGATGGTCGAAGAAACCATCCGCGCCTTCGGCGGACTCGACGTGCTTTACAACAACGCGGGGATCGAAGGCGAGTCGGGCTTCATCGCGCAGCTCAGCGAAGAGGCGTTCGACCGCGTGATAGCGATCAACCTGCGCGGTGTGTGGCTCGGCATGAAGTACGGACTGCCGAGAATCGTCGAACGCGGCGGCGGCGCCGTGATCAACACCGCGTCGGTCGCGGGGATGGTCGGGCTCAAGGGCGCCGCCGCGTACTGCGCGGCGAAGGCCGGCGTGATCTCGCTGACTCGCGTCGCGGCGCTCGAGTACGGACGCTACAACGTTCGCGTCAACTGCATCTGCCCCGGCGTAATTCACACGCCGATGGTGGATCGAATCACCGGCCCCGACGGCTTGCAGCCGAAGTTCATCCAGCGCAGCTCGGTGCTGGGGCGCGTGGGCAGCGCGGACGAAATTGCCCACACCGCGTTGTTCCTCGCCGGCGACGAAGCGCCGTTTGCCACCGGCGCACCATTCATCATCGATGGCGGCTGGATCGCAAGCTGAGACCGCGTCATGGCCCGCCTCACAGGCAAAGTCGCAATCGTAACCGGCGCCGCGCAGGGAATCGGGCGCGCGATCGCGTCGCGGCTCGCCGATGAAGGCGCGAAGGTGGCGTTCGCGGATATCCAGGTCGATCTCGCCGAACAGTCCGCGACGGAGATTCGTTCTCGTGGCGCGTCTGCGATCGCGGTCGCGCTCGACGTCACCAAACTCGACCAGGCAATCGCAGCGGCCGATCGCGTCGAACGTGAATTGGGGCCGATCGACATTCTGGTGAACAACGCCGGATGGGACATCGTAATGCCGTTCGTGGATTCGACCCCCGATTTTTGGGACAAAGTAATCGCGATCAATTTTCGCGGCATGCTCAACTGCTGCAAAGCCGTGGCGTCGCGAATGCAATCCCGGGGCGCGGGCAAAATCATCTCGATCGCATCCGACGCCGCCCGCGTCGGCTCGAGCGGCGAAGCGGTTTACGCGGGATGCAAGGCCGGCATTATCGGCTTTTCGAAGACGCTCGCGCGCGAGCTCGCGGCAAGTCGTATCAACGTCAACGTCGTGTGCCCGGGACCGACCGAGACTGTGCTGCTCAAGAGCGCGATGGCGGGGCGCGAGAAAGTTCTCGACTCGATGGCCCGCGGGATTCCGTTTCGCCGCTTGGGGCAACCGTCCGACCTGGCGGGCGCAGTCGCATTCTTTGCGAGTTCCGACTCGGACTTCGTCACTGGCCAGGTGCTGAGCGTGAGCGGCGGCCTGACCATGGCGGGTTGAAATTGGCGCGGCATCTGAACTATCGTTCAGAACAAGAGGCCCACAAGGACGCCATCGATGAGCAATCCCGCACCCGCGACCGAGATCCGATTCTCCAGCCCCGACGGCCTGCCCGCCGACTACAAGGATCTTCTCATCCGGATGCTGTCGATCCAGTCGCGCATCGAGTCCGAGTATATGCTCGCGCCCGAGCGCACGCTCCTGAAGCCGCTCGCGCTGGCTCCCACTGCCGAAGATAAGGCTGAGTATGCGGCCTTCTGGTCCGATGAAGTTCGCCATGCGAGTTACTGGATGAAGCTGCTCGAAGACCTCGGAGTCAAGGTTGACAGCGAGTTCATGTTGTCACCGATGCCGATCTACATTTTTGAGATGCGCGACCAGGCGCAGGACTGGCTCGAATATGGACTGTTCAGCTTCTTCGCCGACCGGCAGGGCGCATACATGGGATTCGAATGGGTCGGATGCAGCTACGAACCGCTCGCCCGAATCGCGGAGCGCGTGCACAAGGAGGAACTCGGCCATGCCGCGTTCGGCTACCGGCTGATTCGCAGGTATCTGCAGCGCGAAGGCGATCGTGGCCGTGAACTGTTGATCAAGCACCTTGCCAAGTGGTATCCGGCCGGACTCGATATGTTCGGCAAGTCCGGCTCCAAGCGGCAGTTCGATTATGTGCGATGGGGCCTGCGACGCCGCAGCAACGAGCAGATGCGCGAGGAGTTCACCGAAGAGGTAAACAATCTGCTGACCAAGCTCGAGATTCCGATTCCCGATCCGGCGGCAGGCCGCCGCTTCAGCTAGCGAGGCGAAGTGAAGAAATCGAACCTCGAAGAAGCGCCGAAGCGTATCGCTCGAATCAAGCCGGTCGCGCGCGCGATGGCGCCCGAGGAGCGCTATGACGCGAACATCGATCACATTCTGCGCGCGGCGGCCGCGGTCTTCGCCGAAAAGAGTTTCGGGCTCGCGTCGATTCGAGATATCGCAGCGCGCGCGCGAATCTCCTTCCCCCGCATCTACTACTATCTGCGCAACAAAGAAGAATTGCTCTACCTGATCTCGCGCCGCGCGTTCGAGCAGCTCGTCGCGCTCGCGGAATCGCGGCTCTCGGCCACCGACGATCCCGAAGAACGCCTGCGTCTGTTCATCCGCAGCCACCTCGAATACCACATGAGCAATCTCGCCGAGATGAAAGTACTCGTGCGCGAGGCTGATTCTCTCACTGGCCGCTACGCCGCCGACATTACGCGGCTCAAACGCGAATACTCCCGCATGTGCCGCCGATTGCTCGAAGGCTACGCGGCGCACCGCAACAGGACCCTCGATCGCGAGCAGGCGCGAATCCTCACTTCGCTGTTGTTCGGTGCGATGAACTGGTTCTATACGTGGTACGAGCCGGCGCGCGATTACGAGCAGCGCGGCCGCATCATGGACGAATGCTTCCGCATGATCGCGGGCACGCTCTCCGCCCGCTGAGAGACGATGCTCGAAGGATGTACGCCATTTCCGGCCGAATTCGCCGAGCGATACGTTCGCGAAGGAATCTGGCGCCGCGAAACCATTCCCCAGGCGCTCGTCAGCGTCGCGCGCGCACGCGCCGATGCAGTTGCAGTGGCAGATTCGACTCGAAGCCTCACCTACTCGCAACTGATCGCTGAAGCAGGAAGGCTCGCCGGCCTGCTCTCGCGCAACGGAATCGCGCGCAACGATCGGGTCATCATCCAACTTCCCAATTGCGTCGAATTCGCGACGTTGACCATCGCGTGCCTCGAAGTCGGCGCCCTTCCCGTCATGGCGCTGCCGGCCTTTCGCAGGGCCGAACTCGAGTATCTCGTGTCGTTCTCTGACGCGAAGGCGATCGCTATTGCGCCCGGTTACCGCGGATTCGAT